>JBAWVS010000004.1 GCA_037147175.1 bacterium | reverse complement strand
TAATTTTTCTCTTCTTTTTTTATCGGAGAATCAATAAAATTTCTTAAGGTCCCGAGTTAATCTGTATTCTGTAACTTCCGCTGTTCCATTGTAATCAGGAACAATCTCAATAAAATCATGAGCAACCGCATTGTGAATTATAGAATGATCTATTAAAGAACCTAAAAAGGGCATTGACTTTGAATTAAGCTGCTTAAGAGAATATTTAAACAGGTCTTCTTTTGTTTGAAGATAATAAGCTGTTAATAATAAATAATCCAGTTTTGTTTGAGGCTTTTTAATAGCTATAAGCTCTTCCATTGTCTCAAAATCTTGAGTCATTAGATTATGATCTTCGTATAATTCAGTATAAATTACATCAGGTTCGGCCGGTTCTATAAATTCAAATTCCTGCTCGATTGCTGTGTCTTCAACAACAGTTTCGTCTTCCGGCTTAGGAAGATTTTTTTTGATTTTTTCTTCAATAATTTTTGCGATTGCTTCATCATCTTCTTCCTTCACAGAGGTTTTAATTTCTGTTTTTTGATTGGAAGAAGCTTCAGTATGATTAGAAGCTTTAAGAGGGTCTCTAGTCAGATTTTTAAAGCTGAATTTTTTCTTTTCAACAGTTGTCTTTTTTACCGGTTGTTGTTCTTTTGCTTTTAACTCTTCTATATTTTTATTTATTTCAAGTGTTTTCTTTGCCAAAATATTTTCAAAAAGATTTTCACCTGAGTCTTCAATAATTGTTTCATCTTCTTTTTCGCGAAGTTCTTCGTGAAGCAATTTGTCTACTTCTTCAATTACTGCTTTCTCTTCTTTCTCACGAATCTCTTCGTGAAGTAATTTGTCTACTTCTTCAATAATTGTTTCATCTTCTTTTTCGCGAATCTCCTCGTGAAGTAATTTGTCTACTTCTTCAATAATTGTTTCATCTTCTTTTTCGCGAATCTCCTCGTGAAGCAATTTGTCTACTTCTTCAATTACTGCTTCATCTTCTTTTTCGCGAATCTCTTCGTGAAGTAATTTGTCTACTTCTTCAATTACCGCTTCTTCTTCTTCGGAAAAAATAAGTTCTGCCGATTTTTCTTGAGCTGTTTTTTTGGTTATTTCAACAGCTTTTTCAGTTTTAATCGCTTGTTTTTCTTGTTCCGGGGTTGGTTCTTTAATTACACTTGTTTTTTTAAATTCTTTTTGTTCATTTTTTAATTTTTCAGGATCAATCGGCGGAAGGACAACTCTGAGTTTTCCTTGCTTTTTAGCTAATTTTTCAAAGAGTTTATCAACCTGCCTCTTTGCGAAATAAATATCATCAGAAGTCATTTCGACTTGATATTTACCTTTTTTTACATAAAAACTATAATATGGCATAAAAATTAAATAACCCCGGCTTTTAAATGCTCTCGACTTCTTATTAAAAGATTAATCTTTTAAAAGAACGTCTCTCCATTTATCAAGCTGTTCTTCTACAAATTTTGGATCATCTGATTTTAATTCGATTTCAACTTCGCCTTTTTTAAATTTGAAAACATATTCACTCATTATAATACTCCTTTTTGAACTGAACATAAATTTTATTATGTATATTTCCTACTGTATTATAGAATAAAAAACAAATATAAAATTAACTTTATAAAAAACTTCATGAAAAAGGGGTAAATTATGGAACTCAGGGAATTAACAAAAGTTCACAATCTGATTGGGCTATTCGTTGAGCTTTGCGAAATACCGTCGCCTTCACTTAAAGAAGAAAGTCTTTCAAAGAAAATATTGGAAATTTTTAAAGAAAATTCGATTAATGCTGAATACGACAGCTTTAAAAATATAATAACAAAAATTCCGCCCTCAAAAGGTTATGAAAAAACTCCTTCGATTTTGCTTTCAGCGCACATGGATGTAGTTGGAGGATCAGAGGAAATCAATATAAGGCTTTCTGCGGACGAAAAATTTATAGAAACAGACAAAACCCGCACGCTTGGCGCTGATAATAAAGCAGGTGTCGCTGCAATACTTGATCTTGCTATAGCTCTGGTGAAGCATGAAAATAAAACACCTCATGGCCCTATAGAAATTACTTTTACGCGTGATGAAGAAATGGGAATGTCAGGTGCGCAAAATCTTGATACTTCAAAATTAAATTCAAAATATGCAATTATTTGTGACGGGGAAGTATTGGGAGAATTAGATTGCGAAGGAGCAGGTTTTACAAATGTCTATATCAAGGTACATGGAGCAAAAGGCGGACATTCCGGCATCAACATTCATGACACAACCAGAATCAGTGCTATTAAAGTGCTTTCGGAACTTGATTCGCAAATTCCGCAGGGGGTCTTCAAACATGACCAAAAAGGAACTATAACTTCCATAAACGCAGGTGTTATTTCAGGAGGTGCTGTCAATACATTTATAGCAGAAGCCATAAAAGAAGCTTACGAGTCAGGTAAAGTTCAAAAACCTGTTTCTGAAAAATTTAATGCAAAAAATATTCTTGATTCCATAAATAAAAATTCTGCGCTGAATATAATTTCGACAGAAGCGCAGATTGCTTATTCTGTGAGAAGTTCTGAGCCTGAAAATGAGCAGGAGCTGCTTGAAAAAATTAAGAATACAGTCGCGGGACTAAATGAAAAATACGCAGGATTAATTAAAATTGATATGGAGATAAAAGAGCATCTCAAGCCGTTTGTAAGAAGTGAAGATGAATTATTAACGGAAATAGCCGTCAAAGCAGGAAAGAAACAAAACTTAAATGTTATTCCAAGTTCTTTTCATGCCGGAGCGGAAACCCATGTTTTTGCCAATGAAAAGAAAAACGCTTCAGGAGAAGCTTTTATTCCAGTGATAGCAGGGCTTGCGAATCTGGAAAATATTCATTCTTCTGATGAAAAAATCGACTGGCAAAGTTTTTTGATCGGCAGAAAATGGCTTGAAGATATTGTTTCTGCCTTTGCGGAAGAGTTTAAAAAATAATTGTTTTTTAATATCTGTTTAAAGCCTAAATAACCCGAATCTCTAATTTGCTAAAATTATTGCAAATATTGATTTTTGAGAATGTCATCCTGAGCAAAGCGAAGGATCTGTCCAATTTATGATTTTAGCTAAAAATGCTTACCGGACAGATTCTTCGGGTTAAAACCCTCAGAATGACAATTTGTAAAAATAAATTAATTGGCAATCGGAGTTAAATAGATTGCCTGCTCTTCGAACTTCCTCGCAATTGACAGATTGATTAATTTTTTACAATTTCAGGTTTATAAAGAACTTTATCAATAAGTCCGTAATCTTTAGCTTCTTCTGCGGACATGAAATAGTCTCTTTCAACGTCCTTTTCTATTCTTTCCAGAGACTGCCCGCTGTGCTTAGCCATAAGCTCGTTCATTTCTTTTTTTATTCTTGAAATTTCCGCCGCTTCAATCATAATATCGGTCGCTTGTCCTCTTGCACCGCCTGATGGTTGGTGAATCATTATTCTGGAGTGAGGAAGCGAAAGGCGTTTGCCTGCGGCTCCTGCATTAAGCAAGAATGAGCCCATGCTGCAAGCTTCTCCTATGCAAATAGTGCTTACATCACATCTGATGTGCATCATTGTATCGTAAATGGCCATGCCTGAAGTAATAACACCACCGGGGCTATTTATATAAAGCATAATGTCCTTTTCGGGATTTTCTGAATCCAGAAGAAGAAGCTGTGCAACGATAACATTTGCCAAATCATCGTCAATTTCATCACCGAGAAAGATAATACGCTCTCTTAAAAGCCTTGAGAAAATATCAAAAGCTCTTTCACCTTTGCTGGTAGTTTCTATTACCATTGGGACACGGTTTATTATTGTTTCGTAATCCATTATATGCCTTTCCAAAAATTAAATTTTTATGACAACACTACTTATATTATAATGGTTTTGAAAATTTTTTGATACAAAAAAATAGAGAATAAAATTCAGGAAATAAATTATGAAAAATAAACTACTTAATAGTGAAAATAGCATTTTGTTAATAATTGACATACAGGAAAAACTTTTAAAGGCGCAGCATGACAAAGAAAAAATACAAAAAAATGCTGTAATACTCACAAAAGCTGCAAAAATTCTTGGAATTCCCGTTATTGTCTCAGAGCAGTACCCTCAGGGACTCGGGGCAACAATCCCTGAAATTAAAGAAAATTTGTCAGAAAATGCAAAATATTACGAAAAGAAAAGTTTTAGCTGTTGTGCAAACAGTGCTTTTGAGGATTTAATTAAAGAAACAGGCAAAAATCAGGTCATAGTTTGCGGTATAGAATCTCATGTATGCGTGCACCAAACAGTAAGCGATTTATTATCAGCAGGGTATGAAATTTTTCTCGTAAAAGACGCTGTGGGTTCAAGAAAAGAATACGAATGCGAAATTGGCTTTGAAAGGATGATTTCTAGCGGAGCGGTGCCGGCATGTGTAGAAATGATAGTTTTTGAGCTTATTAAATGTGCTTCTCATGAAAAATTTAAACAAATTCAAGAACTTATAAAATAATTTGAATATCTTTTTTGAATTAATCTATAATTATGTAAATCAGAATCAAATAAACATTCAGGAGCAAAAAATGACAAAAAAAGCACTCATTACAGGAATAACAGGACAAGACGGTTCTTATCTCACAGAGCTCCTGTTGGAAAAAGGATATGAAGTTCACGGAATAATCAGAAGATCGAGCTCTTTTAACACAGAAAGAATTGACCATCTCTACAACGACCCGCATATCGAAAATACAAAACTCTTCCTTCATTACGGTGATTTATCGGATTCCTCAAATATCTGCCGTATTCTCGAAAAAGTTGAACCTGATGAAATTTATAATCTGGGTGCGCAAAGTCACGTAAGAGTGAGTTTTGATACTCCGGAATATACAGGCGATGTTGTCGGGCTTGGAACTCTCAGACTCCTTGATGCTATTAAAGATACTAAAATTAATACAAAATTTTATCAGGCCTCTTCAAGTGAATTGTACGGAAAAGTGCAGGAAATCCCTCAAAAAGAAACTACTCCTTTTTATCCGAGAAGTCCTTATGCCGTAGCAAAGTTATATTCATATTGGATAACTGTAAACTATCGTGAAAGCTACGATATGTTTAACTGTAACGGTATTTTGTTTAACCATGAATCTCCGAGAAGAGGGGAAACTTTTGTAACAAGAAAAATCACAAAAGCTCTTGCAAAAATAGTTGCAGGAAAACAGGACAAATTATATCTTGGAAATATTGACGCAAAGCGCGACTGGGGTTATGCAAAAGATTATGTGGAAGCAATGTGGCTTATGTTGCAGCAAGATACACCTGATGATTATGTAGTTGCAACGGGAGAAACTTATTCAGTAAAAGATTTTCTCACTCAGGCTTTTAAAACAGTTAATCTTGATTGGGAAAAGTATGTTGAAATCGATTCAAGATACTTTAGACCCGCAGAAGTTGAGTTGCTTATAGGTGATCCGACAAAAGCAAAACAAAAATTAAACTGGACACCAAAAACAAGCTTTAAAGAACTTGTAAGAATAATGGTGGAAGCCGATCTTGCTACAGAGGGCATTACTTTGGGCAGCAAGAATGAAACTGTTATCGCAAGTCATTAATCGTCTGTAAAAAACATTTTATAAATATACAAAAAACCCTGCTTTGAATAAAAGCAGGGTTTTTTAAAACTATTAAGCAAGTTTCTACTTGTTAACGAGTTCTTTGAATTTTTTACCAGCGGTAAATGCAGGAACTGTTTTAGCAGGGATTTTGATTTCTTTGCCGGTTTGAGGATTTCTACCGGTTCTAGCTGCTCTTTTGCGAGCTTCAAATGTACCGAAACCTACTAATGTTACTTTTTTACCTTTTGAAACTGTTTTTTCAACAACTTCAATAAGAGTTGATAAAACTTCAGCAGCTTCTTTTTGGGTAACTTTTGCTTTTTTAGCTATCTCTTGTACTAATTCCTCTTTATTCACGAATAATCTCCTTTCGTAAATCAACCTATAATCCACACATATATTATATTTAAGATGTAAAAAATTGCAATACCTTTTTCGAATGTTTATTTTAAATTATTAATAAGTTATATTTGGCAACTATATTTGGATAGACAGGTAGGCAGTACTCCTAAAAGTCGAAAATAGCAATATACACTAGATTTTTCCAAAAAATCGTTTAAAATAAACATGGATTGAAAATGGTTGGGCTAGTTTACATAATGAAACATTATCAAAAAAAATTGGTAATAATTCTTAACCTTGTGTGTGTAATAAATATTATCACTACGGTTATATGTTGTTCTGCTGTTTCTGCGAGTAATAGTATTTCAAGCGAGCAATTTAATGTAAGAGTTACAAGAGAAAATTTTGCTGAATTTTGCGATTCTCTGGTAATTCCTGATGAAAAGCAAAAATTAAAACTGGATCCTTTATTTTTTGAAAATTTTAACCTGTTAACAGGAAATTATGAATATAAAGATATTTTTTCTGTTCATAATGAAAAATTCAAGCCTGATGTTTTAAAAGCCATAAGAAAAAAACAGGCTGAAGAAAATGCAAATAATTCATCTAATTCCTCTATCAGTGTTTATAATATCGATCTTTCAAAGCAAAGACAAAATGTGCAGATAATCAATGTTAATAATAATCCCAAAATTAGTACAAATTCTTTTATGTATTCAATGATGGGTGTTGATGAAGATAATATCGAATTTAATTTTGAGAAAACAGTTGAAAAAGTTAAAGTACTAATCGCAAAAAATGATTTTTCTAATGCAGCAGAAACTTTAAATTTTTTAAGAACAAAATCTAAAAAAAATAATTCCCATCTTTTTATTCTTGCAGGACTTTATGAAAAAACAAACAGACCTGATGAAGCTTGCAGTCTGTATAAAGAAATTTCGGAAGCTGAACCTGCCAAATATGAGTACATTTATAGTTATGCTGTAAGTCTTTATAAAAATGACAATAAAGGTTTAGCCGAAAAATATTTTTTGAAAGTAACCGAAATAAAACCTGATTTTATGTATGCTTATTATAATCTGGGTAATTTGTACTATAAAAAAGTCAATTATTATAAAGCTCTTGACTGTTTTAACAAGGCAATGGAAATAAATCCGTCAAATTCTGATGTTTGTTTCAATATTGCAGTTACTCTTGAAGTTTTGGACCATAAAACATTGGCAAAAAAATTCTATTCGAAATGTCTTGAATTGAATCCTCAAGATGCACAGGCAGGAAAAGCCCTAGAAAGACTGGAATAAACTTCTTTATTTTTCTATTATTTAGAGTTGCTCTTTTTAAAAGGCATTTTTCCAGCATAAGGGTAATTTGTAGGAGTTTGGGGTTCCTTAGTAGAAAAAAATTTAAATATGGTTGAATTCTTAACATCTTTATTTGTTTTTTGTTTAGGGGGGAGAGGACTGCCGCCCAAAGGTTTTAATTTAGGCGCAGCAGGTTTTTGCTGCATAATAGGAACCAATCCTGATGTAGGCATTATCTTAAAATCATTAGCTTCTTTTGTATTTGCTGCAACTATACCGAATGAACTAATAAGCATAATTCCTGCAAGAATAGTGTTTTTGACAGTT
Source organism: bacterium (assembly GCA_037147175.1). NCBI lineage: Bacteria > bacterium. The sequence continues at coordinate 82,380 of JBAWVS010000004.1, read as the reverse complement.
TTTATAAAGCTCATTTAACTTTCCTTAAACTAATTAATGTTATAATTAGTTTAACATTAATTAGAGGAATTGTAATGTACAAACTCGAGTTGGCGGTTTGGGAAATAACTTCAAAATGTAATTTAAATTGTGTGCATTGCATAAATGAATCAGGTGATTTTAGCCTTCCTGAAGAGTTTAGCACTCATGAAGGATTAATTCTTATAGAACAACTGGCTGATTTAGGATGCAAAGATATAGTTTTATCAGGGGGAGAACCCTTTATAAGAAACGATTGGGTGATATTATCTCAAAAAATAATTTCATTAGGAATGGGATTGCATATTATGACTAATGGAACGCTTCTTGATGATGATGATTTTGATATTCTGAGAAATCTGGAGGTATCCTCTCTTTCATTCAGTCTTGATGGTGCAAATCCTGAAACACATGATTATATAAGAGGAAAGCAGGGAGCTTTTGACAAACTTACTTCTAATATAAAAAAAGCGGTAAAAAATAATTTAAGCGTTTCGGTAAGTACGACAGTTACAAAGAAAAATTTAGATGAACTGGAAAAAATAGTAAATTTGTCAATCAAATCAGGAGTTCCTCTTCATCAGATACAGCTTGGAAAATTACAAGGACGGATGCCTGAAAACTTAGTCTTGAATGAAAAAGAATATTATTCTCTAGCCGAGCAAATAGTGAAATTAAGAAAAAAGTACTCAAAAAAGATAAATATTGTCGAAGCTGATTGTATAGGTTATTACTCAAAATTGTCATCTGAACTGGAAATAAAAACTTGGAAAGGTTGTCAATGCGGCATAAATATAGTTTGTATTAACAGCAGCGGTGAAGTTAAAGGATGTCCGCATAATCAAAATTCTGAAGGAAATATTAAACATCTCCCCCTTAAAGAAATATGGAATGATTATAATAAATTTGCATATAACAGAAGGTTTTCCAGAGAAAACTTAAAAGGCTATTGTCGTAAATGCAAATATGGTGATTTATGCAGGGGCGGATGCAGCGCAAATACTTGCAGTTCAAAAGGTACAGACAAAGAAACACCTTATTGCCTTTGGAAAATAGAAACTTATGGATATAGCGATTAATTTTCAGGCATAATCCATAGAGGAATTCTGGAATGGACGGAATTGATTCCGGCTTTTTCAAGGATTGCTGATACGTTTGCGCCTGAAATTTTTTGCAGAAGGCTCTTTTTGGAAGTGATTTCAACTACTACCGGCTCGCCTTTGATTTCTGCAAGTTCTGCGGCAAGGTCAATTGCATCGGATTGCGAACCTATGCTGTCAACAATACCGTACTCTTTAGCTTGAGCGCCCGTAAATATTCTTCCGTCAGCAAATTTTTTGACTTCTTCTATGTCTATGTTTCTGTTTTCAGAAATGGTTTTTACAAATTGGTTATAAGTAACGTCTATAAGTTCTTGAAGAATTGTTTTTTCTTCTTCAGTAAAGAATCTTGTCTGGGAAAGAATATCTTTATATGGACCTGACTTGACTATTTGATGTTCTATTCCTATTTTTTTATATAAATCCTTGATTACGCTTGATTTTATAATTACACCTATTGAGCCTGTAACTGTTCCCGGATTGCTTACAATTTTGTCTCCCGCAACAGCAACATACAAGCCTCCGCTTGCTGCCACATCGCCAAGAGAAACAACAACTTTTGTGCCGTCTTTCTGAAGTTTTTTTATTTCTGTGTAAATTTCCTGAGAGGCACCGACAGTCCCACCAGGGCTGTTAATTCGAAGCACAATTGTTTTTATGCCCAGAGTTTTAACATTTTTCAGAGATTCTATTATTTTTGAGGAGCTGGATAAGTAACCCGAATCCAAAATAATTCCTTCCAGTTTAATCAGGGCAATTCTTTTGTCTTTGAATACAGTATATTTAATTTTATTTATGCCGTCTTTTAGTTTTTTAAACATTGTTTTCACCTATTTAGAGTTGTTTTCAAGAAATATTTATTAAATTTTTAAAAAAATTAATTATCCCTACATTATTAACAAGGTCAAATAAAATTAAAGCAAAAATCATATTAAGAGCCACGTTTATAGTAAAGCGAACACGGTCTTCTGCGTAATAAACAGGTGTATACCAGAGTTCATAACTTTTTTTAACATAAGTTACACCGGTAAATATATTAAAAATCGAATAAAGAAAAAATCCATAGCTTATGAAGCTAACAGGATTCAAAAGATTTAAAAATTTTGCATTACACATGAAAAACTTTTATTCCTGTTCGGGTTCAGCAGTTTTCTTTACCTGATTTTTGAATTCTTCAGGAGCGTCGGCTCTATCCGGATTCCAGCGAGGAAGATCCATCTGTTTCCTGATAATGCCTATACCTACATGAACTCGCCATTCATCCATTTTCAGCTGTTTTGAAATAAATTTATGGCAGCCTATAGGAGGTAATGGCAACAAAGGAGTGTATAAGTTCTGTATTGCAGTCAACTGATCGGGAGAAACCGCGAGTTTTCTTTTTGGATAAGGAAGTTTCGGCAGAAACATTTTTTGTCTGATAAGGTTTATGCCAAAGAAAACTTTGTTGGGTTCAAGTTGCATTTGCTGCCCGATTACTTCGTGACAATCAGGATTAGGAAGCGGAAGCATTGCTTTATAAAGTGTTTCAATCTCTGCAACCTGTTCCCTGCTAATTAATAATGGTTTTTGAGAAGCCATAGGCCTGCGAGGGCCGCCTCTGTTAAAGCCACCCGGTCCTCTGTTGAATCCGCCTTGCTGCGGAGGTCTTCTGAATCCGCCGCCTTGTGGAGCAAATCCGCCTTGCTGCGGAGGTCTTCTGAATCCGCCGCTCTGTGGAGTAAATCCACCTTGCTGCGGAGGTCTTCTGAATCCGCCGCTCTGTGGAGCAAATCCGCCCTGCTGTGGAGGTCTTTGGGAATTATATCCTCCTTGTGAGCCAAATCCGCCTTGTTGCGGTCTCGGGGAATTATATCCGCCACCTTGGTTGTTATAACCGCCCTGCTGCGGTCTCGGTGAGTTATATCCGCCCTGTGAACCAAATCCGCCTTGTTGCGGTCTTGGTGAATTATATCCGCCGCCTTGATTATTGTAGCCTCCCTGCTGTGGTCTCGGTGAATTATATCCGCCCTGCGCACCAAATCCGCCTTGTTGCGGATAGGGTCTTCTTTGTGGGGAATTATAATTTTGATTTCCACCTGCAGAGTAGCCGCCACCTGCTGAATAACCGCCGGGTTTTTCCTGTGTAGATTGTTCAGACGGTTTTTCCGGCTGTTTTTCCGAAACATCTTCAGGTTGTTTTAAAACATCGTTATAAGAATTTAGTGATAAATCTTTTCTGTCAGGATACAAACAATTAGGACAGATAACTCTCTTTGGATTTTTTGTCTCAAATTCTGCGCCGCATTTAGTACATTTGTTTAAATACATCTCTTAATTTAGCCCCTCATTACCTTTCAGCAAGGATTTTCTCTCTTGAGTGCCCTATCTTATAAAATTTACCCTTGCAAAACTTCATCCATTTTTAAATTTACTTGACTTGATTTTAATAAAATATTTATGTTGGTATTTCACCCCAAGACTCAATATAATATAACATGAATAATCAACTTAAGTCATTACTATATTTAGTTTAAATTTCCATAATATATAATATATATTATATCTTATGTTATAGATATTTTACTTTAATTGTGTTTATCTTTTAAAGAAATGATATTTTGTAATAAATCTTAACAAATCTTTTGTAGGTCGCTGAGTTTAGTGATTTATATAAATAAATTCAGGAGTGTAATTTATGCTTAAAATATTATCAGGAACTCAAATGAGGGAAATTGACAAAAAAGCTATAGAAGAGCTTAAAATTCCAGGAATTTTGCTTATGGAAAATGCAGGCAGGGCAGTATATGAACAGGTGCTTGAAATAATTAATACAACTCAGGACGAATCAGCAAGCGTACTTGTGCTTTGCGCAAAAGGCAATAATGGCGGGGATGGCTTTGTCGCAGCAAGGCATTTAATCGAAAATAATATTCAAACAACAGTAGTTTCGTTGTTTAGAAAAGATAATTTATCTGATTCAGCACTTATTAATCACGATATTTTGGAAAATTTTACAGAAATTATTTATCTGGATGAAATTGACCTTGATAAATTAAGACAAATGATTTCTGCATCTTCAATAATAATAGATGCAATTTTCGGAACGGGTTTAGGCTCTGTTGTGAAAGGCAATATTAAGGACATAATAGACTCAATTAACGAATATACAGAGGGAATCATAGTTTCAGTTGATGTGCCTTCAGGTATAAATGCAGATACAGGAGAAATATTAGGAGCCGCGGTAGTGGCGGATTATACTGTAACTTTTCATGCACTCAAGCATGGCTTGATAAGTTATCCGGGTGCGGAATATGCAGGAGAAGTCACAGTTGTCCCGATAGGGATTCCTGAATCTTTAACAGAAGGAAAAATTTTTAATACGTATTTAATAACGGATCATTATATTCGTATTTCGTTGCCTGTACGAATTGAAAACAGCCATAAAGGAACTTTCGGCAAAGTATTTAATGTTGCAGGCAGCATAGGAATGACAGGAGCAGCTTACATGAGTGCTGTTGCTTCTTTAAAAGTCGGAGCAGGGTATTCAATTCTTGCAACTCCCGAGAGTGCTGTCCCTGTAATTTCTTCAATGGCTCCTGAAATAGTCTGTATTCCGCTTGAAGAAACAGAAGATAAAGCTATTTCTCATAAAGCTCTAAACAAAGCACTTGAAAAAAGCAAAGATGCTGATGTCTATTTGACAGGACCCGGACTTGGCACAGAAGAATCCACTGTTGAGTTTGTTTCGGATTTTATACAACAGTTGACAGACAGAGGCGAAAATCTGGTTATTGATGCAGATGCCCTAAATTGTCTTTCGATAAAGCAAGATATATTTCTCCCGATAAATTCTGTCATAACTCCGCATGTAAAAGAACTTTCAAGACTCACGAAAATTTCCGCAGAAGAGATACAGAAAGATAGAGTGAAAGCCGCCAGAGATGCCGCTCAAAAATTTAATACGACTGTGGTTTTGAAAGGTGCAAAGACTGTTATAGCAGAGCCTTGCGGTAATGTTTATATAAATCAGACGGGAAATTCCGCTCTTGCTACGGCAGGAAGCGGTGATGTACTTGCCGGAATGATAGCAGGTTTTGCGGCTCAAGGACTGAGTATGAAAAATGCAGCTATTGTCGGTGTTTATCTTCATGGATTAGCAGGAGATATAGCCGCTAAAGAACTCACAGAATATTCTCTTACAGCTTCAGAATTGTTAAAATATATTCCTCTCGCTTTCAAAGAAGTCTTTGATATATAGTGCTCTGAAAAAGTAATTAAGAAATGAAATATTTTTTGCGAAAGCACTATAGCTTTTAGGAGTGATGCTTTTCAGGAAAATCCGGCTTTGCCGGTTTTCCTGAAAACAAACTCGTTTCAGTATAAAGTAACGAAAAACGGAACAAGTTCCATAAAACAAATTTTTCCTGTAATATAATAAACAGCTTTTTGCTCAGGGTATTAATTTAATAAAACAAGAAAAATATAAAATATGTCTACAAAAATACGAAATAAACTGCTTAATTTATCCGCAAGGATAGCGATAAGCATAATAATTTTATCACTTCTTTTTACCAAGATTGATTTTAATGATATTAAAAACTCACTAATCAAAACAAATCATACAGTTTTGATAATTGGAATTTTGATTTATACGCTCTGTCAGGTTTTAAATGCTTACAAATGGAAATTAATAGCAAACAACGCCGGATTTAGCAATAAATTAAAAGAATATATAGATTATTACTTTGTCGGTCTTTTCTTTAATTTATTTCTGCCTACAACTGTCGGCGGGGATATTTCAAAGGCTTATTATCTTTCTAAACACGATCTTCAAAGCAGAAAAGCTCCTGCAATATATTCAGTACTGGCAGAAAGATATTCAGGTGTCGTAATTATAGTCTGGGCAGGGGCATTAGTGTTGTTTACCCCTATAGGAAATCCTGTTCCTGTTGCATTTAAGATATTAATGAGCTTTTTGACAATTTTAATTTTTATAGTTACTCCTGCGTTCCCGACTTTTTGGATGCAGTTTTTTAAAAGAAAAAAATGGGTAAGAACCATGTTAAGGGATATCAGGGCTTATTGGTCCAATCCTAAACTGGTCGTAAAAGCTATTTACTGGTCTACTTTGTATCATATGCTTGTTTTGGGCATCCATATGCTTATAGGCAGCGCAATGGGAATTACAATTCCGATAGGCTACTATATTATGGCGTATTCAATGGCGGCTATGGCAGGATTTTTGCCTGTTGCTTTTAACGGGATTGGACCGAGAGAGTGGGCTTACATTTATTTTCTGTCTTTTGCAGGTGTAAAAGAATCAGATGCTTTAATTTTTAGTATTTTTTGGTTCGGTATAATATTATCCTCAAGTTTATTTGGTGCAATATTTTATTTAAAAGGGCAACTATTGCCTGCCCCCGTCGAATTTGACAACGATTTGGATTCTGACGAAGAAATTACAACAGGAACAGAAATCGGAGAAAGTGAAATTGAACCCGCGATATAAATTTGGCAATTTCTATAATATTTTTGTCCTTATTATATTTAGCTTTATATTGTTCTGGTCGGCATACAGCCTTTCAAAAAATTTTTTGGAAGATAAAGCATACGATTTTTTGGTTAGAATAACGGCTAAAACTAACCCTTCAAAAGACATAATAGTTGTTGCTATTGATGATCAGTCGATTAATAAAATCGGAAGATGGCCATGGCAAAGAACTAAATACACAGACATGTTTGAATATCTTGAAAACTACGGACAGGCAAAAATCATAGCTTTTGATTCAATAATTTCTTCTTACGGCGACAAAAATGATGATACAAAGTTCTTTGAAAGGCTTTCAAAATTAAATAATGTAGTAGCAGGTGTCTTTTTTAGCAAACAAAAATCTTTTATCAGCACTGATAATATAAATTTTGAAAAAGAGAAAAAATATTTTAAAGAAAAATTCTCAATAAAAGTTGCTGATAAAAGAAAAACAGAATTAATTAAAGTTTCTGAGTATTACAACAGCAGCTATACTCTTAAAGAAATAGCTAATTCCGCACTGGGACTTGGTTCTGTGTCATCAAGGCAGGATGCTGACGGTATTATAAGAAAATATGAACCTGTTTTTTATTACAAAAGCGCGTATTATCCTTCTTTAGCGCTGGCTGTTTTGAACAAATTAAATTTTCATTCGCAATATGACCTTTCCGAAAATAATTTTTCTTCAACAGGCTATAGCCGTAATACTTTTAATATTCCTTTGTCTTCAAACAGAAACGGGAGTTTTGGTTATATTAAATGGTATAAAACACAGCAAAATTCTTATATCTACCCTTATAAAACTATTAGCGCATCTGAAATTATTAATTCTTACAACAATTTGAAGAGCGGAAAGCCGCCAATAATTTCAAAAGAAGATTTGAAAAATAAAATTATAGTTGTTGGAGTTACGGCAACAGCTCTGAAAGATGTGAAAACAACTCCTATGGCGGCAGATTATCCGGGGGTTTATATTCAGGCAACAATAATTAATAATTTTTTAAATAATGATTTTATCAAAACACCAACCAAATTTGAAAAATTGCTTGTTATTTTAATAATATCCTTGCTGACTTTCTTTATAGTGTTGACTTTACCTGTTTTATACAGTGCTATATCATCGACAATTCTTGCATTATCATATTTTTCATTTTGTCTTTATATGGCTTCGTCAAAAAATTATGTTTTGGATCCCATAGCTCCAATAATATTAATGTTTTGCAGTATGTTAATAGGCTATGGCTATAATTATTTTATTGAAAATCAAAGAAAACACGACATTAAAAATTTAATCGCAAAATATGTTTCAAAAGATGTACTTGATGAAATACTTTCTGATGAAGAAAGTTCAAAACTCGGCGGAAAACGAGCAGATATAAGTGTTTTGTTTGCTGATATAAGAAATTTCACTTCTATTTCTGATAATCTTGAGCCAGAAGAAGTAAGTTCCATACTCAACGAGTATTTTAGTGAAATGATTCCTATAGTTTTCAAATATAGAGGCACTGTAAATAAATTTATCGGTGATGCGCTTCTGGTTATTTTTGGTGCACCCGTAGATAATTCGGAACACCCTCAAATGGCTGTAAAATGCGCTGTTGAGATGTTTGAAAAAGTTAAAAAACTTCAGGAAAAGTGGCAAAAAGAAAATAAACCGCTTATTGACATAGGAATAGGTATAAGTTCAGGGATTGCTTTTGTTGGAAATATAGGCTCTGACGAAAGACATGAATACAGCGCAATTGGAAATACAGTAAATACGGCAAACAGGCTTGAATCGTTCAATAAACTTTATAAAACAAATATTTTAATTAGCGATGCTACTTATCAAAGAGTCAAATCCACAGTAGAAGCACAAGAGGTTGATTCTGTCTGCATTGCACAAAATTCAGAACCGATTAAAATTTACGAAGTTCGCTCAGTTTGAATCTGCGTGTAATCTCGATAAAACAAAGTATAATCCCGATAATGCTTGCGCACTGACAGCTTTTCCCTTTGCCTGTTGTTCTCCTAACCATTTTGAAAGTTCTTTTAGCGGAACTTTATGAATGGCTTTGATTACACCTCCATCAGTTATAGGCCTTTGTGAAAGTGTATCCTGATTAATATCAGCTATTGCAATAGTTGAGGTTTCAGAAGTACAACCGGGAGAACTGGCGATATTTTTGCCTTGAATTGTTATTTTATCAGGTTTATAGCCTGTTTCTTCCAATAATTCTTTAACTAATGCCTGTTCTGTTTCTTCTGCAGAATTTTCATCACCTACCAGACCGGCAGGTAATTCTATGCATCTGTCTGCTTTTCCTTCAGCTTTAATTGGCGGTCTTTCTGTCTCTATGAATACCACACTGTCGCCATCTTTGCTGTGAATAACAGGTGCAATTACTACTACGTCTTTTGCATTCGGTCTGTGCGCATATACCCAATCAGATTTTCCGTTAGGGGATTTGGCTTTTTTTAGCTGCAAATATTTTGTGTTATATAAAGCATCATTTTGATTAGCGCTAAAGCGTATATTCATTTTTTTATTCTTTCTTTGTTTATTTTTACGTTTATTTTTATGTTTATCACACGTTTTATAAAACATGTGAATAATAAAAATTGCATTCACTTTGAAAAAAAATAACCGATTTTTGAAATTTTCAATATAGCCTAAAAAATCAAACTTAATAATTATTAATAAAATTTAAAAAAATTAATTAAGGTAAGCTATTATAAAAAGGTTTATATAAAATCAAAAGCTTTAAAATGGAAAAAGTAAGAGAAATAGAAAATATTGAAAGTTTAAAAAAGGCTGTAAATGCCGAGATTAAACATAATTATACGGATATTACAGGAAAAAAATGTAAATTTTCCAGATATATTCTCGAAGAATTGTATAAAATAAGTAAAAATTTTCCGGAAGATCCCGGATGGAAAAATCTTTATGCTGTTTTTGAAACATACCCGACAACAGACCTTTCTACAAGGATGAAAGCTATAAAACAGCTCGTAAATCACATTAAAGCTCCGTTTGAACAAGATAATAAAAAAATAAAAAGTTCTTTTGATATAAAAAATCCTGAAGAAACTGATGTAATGTATGTAAAAGGCGTTGGTCCAAAGGTTAGCGCGCTTTTAAATAAACTCGGGATTTTTACTGCGCATGATCTTCTTCATTATTTTCCTAGAAAACACCTTGATTATGCAGCAAAAACACCTATTTCAAACTTGAAAGTCGGTGAAGAAGTTACTATCTTTGGAAAAATCCTCTCTGTAACTTATTTTACAAGCATAAAACGCTCTAACTTGACCATAATAACTATAACGGTTTCCGATGAAACAGGAATAATCTCGATAAACCGCTTTATGGGCAAGTCAAACAGGTATATGATTGAGAGAGTGAAAGCTCAGTTCCCGAAGGGAGCTAATATAATAATTTCCGGCGTAGTAAAAGTTGATGATTTTAACAGGGGACTTACTGTTGATAAAGCGGAAATGGAAGCTGTAAGCGGTGATATTGAAGAAATTGACTCGCTTCATCTCAATAGAATAGTTCCTGTTTATCCGATTACTGAAAATTTAAATATAAAAATACTCAGAAGGGCCATACATAATGCCCTTGAAACTTATGCAGACCAAATTGAAGAGTTAATTCCCGAAGAAATTCGTAATAAATATGAACTTGCCGATAAAATAAAGGCGATAAGGCAGATACATTTCCCTGATTCGTTACAAAAACTGGAAGAAGCGCGAAAAAGACTTGTTTTTGAAGAATTTTTTATAATGCAGCTCAAGTTGGCGCTGATAAGAAAAAAACAAAAAACAGAAGCGCAGGGATTGGTTTTAAATCATAAAAAAGGCGGATTTGTTGATAAATTTGTTGATTCATTGCCCTTTGAACTAACAGGTGGTCAAAAAGAAGCGTTTGATGAAATTATTGCTGATATTTCAAAACCTGAACCTATGAGAAGACTTCTTCAAGGAGATGTCGGATGCGGTAAAACAGTAGTGGCAGCAATGGCACTTCTTTCTGCCGTAGAAAACGGTTATCAAGGTGCTATTATGGCTCCTACGGAAATTCTTGCCGAACAGCATTATAAGAATTTTGTATATTGGTTGACTTCTTTGGGGCTTAGCGTGGGGCTTTTTGTCGGGAAACATGGCGTAAAGACAAGGCGTGAGATGCTGCAAAACCTTAAAAGCGGTCAGATAAACGTAGCTGTGGGAACCCACGCGCTTATTCAGGAAAGCGTGGAATTTAATAATCTCGGTCTTGTTGTTATAGATGAACAGCACAGATTCGGTGTAAAACAGAGGTCAGAGTTGAAAAATAAGGGTGCAAATCCTGAACTATTAGCAATGACAGCTACTCCAATACCAAGAACTCTTGCTTTGACCTTGCATGGTGATATGGATTTGACAATAATCAACGAACTTCCTCCGGGAAGAAAGCCTGTAAAAACCGCATTGGTAGGACAAAAAGACAGGAAAAAATCTTATCAGCTTATATCAAAAGAAATTGAAAAAGGTCATCAGGCTTACATAGTTTTTCCTTTGATTGAAGAATCCGAAACCCTTTCTGCAAAAGCCGCCACAAAAGAAGCTGAACGCCTTCAAAAAAATGTTTTTCCCGATTTAAAAATAGGACTTGTTCATGGAAAGCTGACATCCTCCGAAAAAGACAAAGTCATGGAGGAATTCAGGTCAGGAAAATTCCATATACTTGTCAGTACAACTGTAATCGAGGTAGGTGTTGATGTGCCTAATGCAACGGTTATGATGATAGAAAATACTGAAAGATTTGGTCTTTCCCAGTTACACCAGTTAAGAGGACGGGTAGGCAGGGATTCTAAGCAGGCTTATTGCATATTGGTTTCTGAAACAAGCTCGCAGGAAACCTTAAGACGGCTTGAAGTTATGACAAAAACCAATGACGGATTTGTTATTGCTGAAAGCGACCTGAAAATTAGAGGTCAGGGAGAGCTCATGGGAATAAAACAAAGCGGTATTCCTGATTTAATACTTGCTGATCTTGTGAGAGATGCCGGTATTCTTGAAATAGCAAGAGAAGCCTCTTTTAATTTAATCAAAAATGACAACATTGAGAGCTACCCGCTTTTAAACAAAAAAATCACAAAAGAAGTCGTTGAAATAGAATTATAAAGAGGAAAAATGAAAGCAGTAATTCAAAGGGTAAAAAAAGCTTCAGTTAATATAAATAACGAACTTTATTCAGATATTGGGCAAGGAATCCTTGTACTCTTAGGGGTTGAAAAAGGAGATGATTTTGAACAGGCACAATTTTTGGCGGATAAAATTGCGAATCTCAGAATTTTTGAAGATGAAAATGAAAAAATGAATTTGTCTTTGTTTGATATAAAAGGAGAAATCCTTGTGGTTTCGCAGTTTACCCTTGCAGCTGACTGCAAAAAAGGGAAAAGACCAAGTTTTGATAATGCCGCAAAACCTGAAACAGCAATACCAATCTATGAAAAATTTGTTGAAATTTTAAAAAATTATAATATATCGACAAAAACAGGACAATTTGGCGCAAATATGGATGTGGCACTCATAAACGACGGACCTGTTACATTTATACTTTCACATTGATTTATTCATCCCGTACACTTATATGAAACAGAAAATTAAAAACAACTAAAAAATAAAGACTGCGAAATTTAAAATCTCGCAGTCTTTATTTATTTTTATAAAATATATTCTTTTAAAGGCTTCATTGCTTTTGACTCTCGAAGCTTTCTAAGGGCTATATCTTCTATTTGCCTGATTCTTTCTTTTGAAAATCCGAAAATCCTTCCTAATTGTTCGAGAGTTTTGCTTCTACCGTCATTTAATCCGAATCTTTCTTTAAGTATAGCCTGCTCTCTTTCTGTAAGAATAGATAAAGCTTTCATTACATTCTCATGAAGAAGATTATCCATCGCTCTGACATGAGGAGAAACGGCCTCAGTATCAGGCACATAATCCTCCAGATAAAGGTCTTCACCTATAGGTAAGTCAAGACTCATTGGTTCTCTTGACATAGCTTTTTTTATACAGGCAACTTTCTCGGCCGAAAGCCGCATGGCTTTTCCTATTTCCTGCACACTCGGCTCTTTGCCTAATTCAAGAGTTAATGTTGTTTTAACTTTTTTATATTGCCTTATTTTGTCGGACATATGAACAGGAATACGTATCGTTCTTGAAGTATTTGCTATACAACGGATTATTGTCTGTCTTATCCACCATGTCGCATAAGTACTGAATTTAAAACCTCGCCTATAATCAAACCTTTCGGCTGCGCGCATTAAACCCAGACTTCCTTCTTGCACCAGATCCATAAAAAGCACGCCCTGTCCGACATATTTTTTACAGATACTCACAACGAGTCTTAAATTTGCCTGAACCAGTTTTGATTTAGCAATTTCAGCTTCTTCTTTTTTGCCTTCTCTGATTTTTCTTCCGAGTTCAATTTCTTCTGAGGCGTTTATCATAGATTTTCTGCCGACATCTCTTAAATACATTTGCAAGATATCATTTGCCCTGAACTCCTGATTAAAAATCTTTTTATGCTTTGGAACATCCTTCAATTCAGCGGCATTTGACTTTATATCTTCATCAATTTCCGTAAAATCTTCTTCAATTTCAAAAACACCAACATCTTCCATTTTGGCAAGATATTCAAAATCCATTTCACTGCTTGCTTTACTGTTTAATTTTACTGAATCCAAACTCGTCATTACTAACCACCTTTTTGTTTAATTTTTTCTATATTTGTTAATAAATTACTAATTAGTACTAATTAATACGCCTAGTATTATGGACGAAAACTCAACACATTTGTTTCATAAATGTCAATACTTTAGTCCGTTTTTTAAAAAAAATAATCCGAATGCACAATAGCAACAAGTGCAAGATTAAGAGTATTCGTGAAAAAAAGCACTAAACAATACTAAGAAATATTACGATTTTTCGGAAAAACCGAAGAACCGTTACAAAAATAAACAATTACCAATACGCAATATCCTCGGGTATCAATTTTTATTGTTTTTTTTTTGTTATGCGGTATAAAAAACTTTTAATAAAATTTCAATACAAATATTAAAAAAAAATAGAATTGGGTCTAGTAAATTAAATAAAAACTTAATAGAATAAACTTTAGGAAGTATATTCGTGTAAAAAATTTTATAGAGTTAAGGTTCATTATAAAAGAGGCTTCAAATTTTGAGTCATAATCAAGAGTTGTCAATAGAAAACCTCTCTAAGCTTAATTCACAGAGAGCTAATACACAGCTTAATGCTCGTAAAGCATTGAATAACTTCTATGCGAGTTATGGCGGAAAATCGCAAAGGTTTTTTTCTCCTTCTTCTGCAAACCCTATAGAGGTAATAACAGAATTTTATAATTCCGTAAAATCGGGTGATACTATAGCAGAAATATACAGTCATCTCCATTATGCTGCTATTAAATTAGGCTATAACTTTACGGCATTAGGAATACCTGATCCTCAAGAAACCGAATTAACCATTAAAATGATGGGGTTTGCTAAAAATGTTTATTCATTTAAATATTCAACTGATGAATCAGAAAATATTCTTGTAAAAAGCTTTAATGACAAAACAATAAAATACGCTAATAATATAAGTTTTTCTTCCGGAACAGGCATTGAAAGAAGGAGAAACAGCAGTTTTGAAAAACAAGATTCGCAAGGCGCAGGCTCAATATCAGCAATGGACGGGTCGAACTCCTTTCAGAGAATCGGCAACGTCGGAGAAAATCAAAGTATAGTTATTCCGCTTGTTCACCAAAATAAAAGCAAGGGTGTTTTTGTTGCAGGAGCAAGCTTAAGAAACAGTAACCATGATGAAATTATCAATACTCTCTGCACTTATGCGACAGTTTTAATAGTAAATAAGCAATTAAACGAACAACTCTGTTCTTCCAAAAATATAGACGGACTGACAGGTCTTAGAAATCATAAAGAATTTCAGGAATGTTTGAGACAAACAATTAAAAATGCGGAAAAAACAGGTGAAAGCGTTTCTGTAATAATCTTTGACATTAATAATATTGCAAGAATAAACAGAGAACACGGTCATTTAAAAGGTGACGAAATTATTTCACTTATAGCCGAGCAAACAAAGAAAAATATCAGAACAAAAGATATAGCAGGTCGATACGGCGGTGATGAAATCGCAATTATCCTCCCCGGGGCTGATAATACAAAAGCATGTTATGTAGCAAAACATATAAATAATTCGTTATCAGCATGCTGTATTGAAGGAATAGGTCATGTAAAAGCCAGCATAGGTGTTGCTACTTATCCTGAATGCGCGAAAGATCAAGAAAAATTGCTAATACTTGCAGAACAGGCAATGCTTATTTCGAAGCATGACGGTTACAAAAGCGGGACAGCAGCTGTTGTAAGCGCTCAGGACATGAACTTCTGGAATAAAATAGCGCTGGACACTCTTGCGCGCGTAATAGCGAAAAGACATTCCCAATGGGGCGTGAATTTTGAAGATGAGCTTGTAAAAAGATTCCTTAAGTCTAAAAAAATGCCTAAAATTCCTCTTGATGTAGTTTCTTCTCTTGTCGGGGCAATTGACGCAAAAGACACTTATACAAGAGGTCATTCTCAGGCTGTTTCAGACTTTGCCGAAGCTCTTGCAAGAAGTATAAATTTACCTGAAAAAACTGTCCAAAGAATCAAACTTGCGGCATTGCTTCATGATGTAGGCAAAATTGGTATAACAGAAGCCGTTTTAAGAAAACCCGGTTCTTTAACAGATCATGAATGGGAAATTATGAAACAACATCCCGTTATTGGAGCTAAAAAAGTTTTAGAGCCTATTAAGTCGCTGAAAGATTTAATTCCGATAGTTAAATACCACCATGAAAGAGTTGACGGACAAGGATATCCTGACAGGTTAAAAGCCGAAGAAATCCCATTAGGAGCTAAAATAGTTGCTATTGCAGATGCTTTCCATGCTTTAATAAGTCATAGACCTTACAGAAAATCATTAACCCTTGACAGATCAATAGAAATTCTCAGATCAGGTGCTGGAACCCAATGGGATAGAGAACTGGTAAACAAATTTATTTCTATAGCACCGTCTTTATGCACAAAATCTTAATTTCAAAATTTTAATTTATATGACCTGCTTTAAAAAGCAGGCTTTTTTATTCGTGTTTAGAATAAAGCACTTTTACGTTAAAATATACCGGAATTAATTTTTAAGGAAACAAGATATGAATGAGCTTTTGTTCGGTACAGCCGGAATCCCGATAAAAACCAACCCGAGAACTTATGAGAACGCATTTCATGATCTTGTTGAAATGAAACTTGGCTGTATGGAGATAGAATTTGTCAGAGGCGTTAATATGAACGCCAAATCTCCGCCTATTGTAAAACAGGCAGCACATGAAAAAGGGCTTGTTTTAACGGCACATGGCCCTTATTTTATTAATCTGGCTTCTCCTGAAGAAGATAAAGTCGACGCCAGCGTAAAAAGAATTCTTGATACTGCCCGTGTTGCCCATGCCTGCGGTGGTTACAGCATAACTTTTCATGCCGCTTTTTATATGGGGCAGGACAAAAAACAGGTTTATAACAAAGTCAAATCAAAATTAACCGAAATTATAAATACTTTAAAATCAGAAAACATCAAAATATGGATTCGCCCTGAACTTACAGGAAAGGCTTCGCAGTGGGGCGATTTAGATGAATTAATCCAACTTTCCAATGAGGTTGAAATGGTGCTTCCCTGCATAGA
The DNA here is from genome assembly GCA_037147175.1 of bacterium. Taxonomy (NCBI): domain Bacteria; species bacterium. The sequence goes on along the minus strand of JBAWVS010000004.1, from coordinate 65,997 downwards.
TTTTGCGCATCTTCATGCCAGAAGCGGCGGAGCGTGGAATACTTATGATGAGTTTTCAAGAGTTTTTGAAAAAATGAGCAATGAAATTGGTGTACATGCTTTAGAAAACTTCCATGCCCATATTGCAGGAATAGAATACACCGCCAAAGGCGAGCGAAAACATCTTATGCTCGAAGAATCAGACTTTAATTATAAGGATTTAATGAAAGCTTTTAAGACCTTTAACGTGAAAGGCGCTGTAATATGCGAAAGCCCCGACATCGAAGACGACGCGGTGCTTTTGCAAAAAACTTATGAGGCATTGTAAGGTTAAAAAAATTTTAGATTTTCTTTGCAAATTTTATAACGGACTTCACAACTTTTTGTGTAAGCATTGAAGCAGCAACAAATGCGTTATCAACCATTCCAACAGGAGACAACTTCACTCCTGCTTTAAAGGCAGCTTCTTTTAAGCTTGTTAATGCTTTTTGTGTAACCATCGAGGCAACAACAAAAGGATTATCAACTATTCCAACAGGAGACAACTTCACTCCTGCTTTAAATGCTTTTTCTTTTAAGCCCTGAAATGCAATTTGATTTTTTTGAGCTGATTGGCTTGAATAAGCTGATTTTGTTAAAATAGCTCTGTTAAAATTTTTTACTTCCATATTTTTTCCTTTTTTATTAAATATTTTAATATTACATTTGCTTTAACGCTCCTCAAAAAAAAAGTTGATATCTGTTTTGAATAATTTTAAGAAATTGTTACAAATCAAATTCTTTGTCTAAAGTATTATTTAATTTATGGCATACAAAGATTTACAGGATTTTATAAACACTCTTAAGGAAAGAAATGAGCTTCTGGAAATTGATTTTCCGGTGAGCTCTGAGCTGGAAATTACAGAAATTACTGATAGATCCGGTAAAAACATCGGATTAAAAAACAAAGCACTGCTGTTTAAAAACGTGGAAGGCTATGATATTCCTGTTTTGACAAACGCTTTCGGGTCTTTTGACAGAATGGCTGCTTCTCTCGGAGTTAATAACGTAAAAGAAATTGCCGCAAGGATAGAGGAATTAATAAAACCGGAAATACCTGATTCTCTTGTGGGGAAAGCTGCTTTACTGCCAAAATTATTGGAAGTTAGCCAATTTTTTCCGCAGGGATGTTTCAGCGCCGCTTGTCAGGAAGTTGTTATTACAAACTTAAACCAGCCTATTCTGGACAAATTGCCGATTTTGAAATGCTGGCCTGAAGACGGCGGGGCTTTTATCACGCTTCCTCTTGTTATTACAAAGAATCCCCGTACAGGAAACAGAAATATGGGGATGTACAGGCTTCAAAAATTTGACAATACCACGACAGGCATGCACTGGCACAAGCACCACGACGGGGCTAAGAATTTTCAAGAGGCGAAAAAGGCAGGCAAGAAGTTTGAAATAGCTGTTGCTTTAGGTTGCGATCCTGCTATAACTTATGCGGCAACTGCTCCTGTTCCTCCGTGGATTGATGAAATGATTTTTGCCGGATTTCTCCGTAAAACACCCGTAAAACTGGTTAAATGCAAAACAGTTGATATAGAAGTCCCTGCTGATGCCGAAATTGTTTTAGAAGGGTATGTAGATTTAGAAGAAGAACGCACAGAAGGACCTTTTGGCGATCATACAGGCTATTATAGTCTTGCTGATAAGTATCCTGTTTTTCATATTACCTGTATGACTCACAAAAAAAATCCTGTATATCCTGCAACAATTGTCGGAAAGCCTCCGCAGGAAGATTGCTATATGGGAAAAGCAACTGAACAGATTTTCCTGCCTGTATTAAGACTTATTTTGCCTGAAATAACAGACATGAATTTGCCTTTTGAGGGAGTTTTCCATAACTGCGCAATCATCAGCATTGACAAGAAATTTGCAGGACATGCAAACAAAATCATCAATGCTGTCTGGGGTTTAGGACAGCTTATGTTTACAAAGTTTGTTATCATTGTAGACTCTGATGTGGATGTGCATGATATTTCTGCGGTGAGCTGGAAAATTTTTAACAATACAGACCCTTCCAGAGATTGCGTTATTACTAAAGGACCTCTTGATGTGCTTGACCATTCCTGTGATTTATCAGGTTATGGCGGAAAAATGGGAATTGATGCCACGAAAAAATGGGACTCGGAAGGTTTCACAAGAGAATGGCCCGAAGAAATTTTAATGTCAGAGGACATTAAGAAAAAAGTTGATGATAAATTAAAGAGCTTTTTAGGATGATTGTGCCATAGTGCTTTTAGGAGTGATGCTTTTCAGTATAAACAGTCGATTTAACCTATTTTCTTGAATACGATAAACTATTGCCATATAATTAATTATCAATTCGTCAGCGAATTAAATTTAAAGGAGTGAGTTGGATGAGAAGTAAAAAAGCTTTTATAAGTGTTTATGACAAAGACGGAATAGTGGATTTTGCTGGCAAATTGCAGAATCAATTCGGCTATCAAATTATTTCAACAGGCGGAACTTATAAAGAACTAAAAGAAAACGGGCTTGAAGTAACGGAAATTTCCGAGATAACCGGATTTACGGAACTTCTTAACGGAAAAGTAAAATCCCTTCATCCCAAGATTCATGCAGGTATTCTTGCCTCCAGAAATCGTGAAGAGGAAATTAAAGAGCTTGAAAATAACGATATTGACCTTATTGATATGGTTATAGTAAATCTTTACCCTTTTGAAGAAGCTTCGAAAGATCAAGAAATGCCTGTAGAAAAGCTTTATGAATATATCGATATCGGCGGAGTTGCTCTATTAAGAGCTGCTGCAAAAAATTTCTTCAGCGTAACCCCCGTTTTTTCAACTGCTATGTATGAAAAAATTATCGATGATCTCTATGAAAATGAGGGAAATACAACTTATGAACTTAGAAGAGATCTGGCAGTGCAAACTTTCAGATATGTATCTTCGTATGATTCAATTATTTCAGAGCAACTGGCAAAAAGACTTCTGGACGAATCAGAAGAGGGACTGCCTCAGGTATTTAGCTTAAACCTCGATAAAGTCCGGGATTTAAGATATGGGGAAAATCCTCACCAGAAGGCAGCTTTATACAAAAAACATTCAACTATAGATTTTGAGCTTTTGCATGGAAAAGAACTTTCTTATAACAATATGGTGGATTTGGCTTCTGCATTAAATATTGTCAGTGAATTTATAGATGTTCCTGCCGCGTGCATTATCAAACACAACAATCCTTGCGGTGTTGCTCTTGGTAATACAATCACAGATGCTTACTTAAAGGCTCATTGTTGTGATCCTATAAGTGCATTTGGAGGAATTATAGGATTAAACGAACCTGTAACCAAAGAAATAGCTGAACATTCAGTAAAAATATTTTTTGAAGTTATTGTCGCTCCTGATTTTACAGAAGAAGCTCTCGAAATACTCAAGACCAAGAAAAATTTAAGGCTTGTAAAAATTCCTGTTAATCTCTTTGCATACAGGCAAGCGCAAAAATATACAATAAAAGATTTGCCGTTCGGAACTTTGATTCAGGATTCAGACAAAGCAGAGCTTACAGCAAATAACTTCAAGGTTGCAACTTCTAATAAACCAACTGAAAAACAAATCGAAGATATGCTTTTTGCCTGGAAAGTTGTAAAGCATGTAGGTTCTAATGCAATAGTAGTTGCAAAAGACCTTAGAACTCTGGGAATAGGAATGGGGCAAACAAGTAGAATTGCTTCTATGGAGATAGCTTTAAGTCAGGCATGTGATGAAGCAAGAGACGCAGTGATTGCAAGTGACGGATTTTTCCCTGCTGTAGATAATATTCATGCGGCTATGCAGTCAAGAATAGGGGCTATAATTCAACCTGGCGGAAGCATAAAAGACGCTGATGTCATTGCAGAATCCGAAAAATACGAAATTGCAATGATTATGACAGGATTAAGACACTTTAAACACTAGAGAGAAAGGCTTAACATGATTGTTTTATATTTGACCACAATAATTTTTGCCTATCTTACAGGCTCTTTTCCTACAGGCTATATTCTTGTAAAAGCCTTAAAAGGCATAGATATAAGAGAAATTGGCAGCGGAAGCACCGGAGCTACAAACGTAAAAAGAGTTCTTGGAATGAAAGCTTATATTTTTGTGATGTTTGTAGATGCCTTAAAAGGACTTTTGCCTGTTTTGGCAGCAAAATATATTGATTCAAAGCTGGGTATTCTTTCAGGTTTCCATATTTTGCCTGTTCTGGTTGCTGTTGCGGTTATTATGGGACACAGCAAATCAATATTTCTTAAATTTTCCGGCGGAAAATCAGTTGCTTCAGGTGTTGGAACAATTCTCGGATTATGCCCTCCTGTTGGACTTATTACGATTTTGAGCTGGGTTGTCCTGACTTATTTTACAAAAATTGTTTCTATAAGCTCCATAATAGTTATTCTCCTTACTCCTGTATGGATGTTTGTATTTAAACAGCCTTTAAGTTACCTAATTTATTGTCTTTTAGGGGCTTTATACATTGTTTATCTTCATCGTGAAAACATAAAAAGGCTTCTTTCAGGAAACGAAAACAAAATCAGAAATTGATAAAAGGAAAATATAGATGTTTAACAAGGAAAAACATGTAAATATTGAGATTAATGAAGCAAAATGCGTACATTGCTCTTTATGTGCAAATATTTGTCCAGGTGAATATCTTATACTTGATAATAATTCAATAAAAGCCAATGAAAAGTCTTTATTTGGATGTATTCAATGCGGTAACTGTATGATGGTCTGTCCTAACAGCTGTATAAAAATCACAGGGGAATCAATTTCGGAAAGTGATGTTTTTGATTTAAGTCAGGATTTGCCGAGTTTTGATGAAGTAAATTCTTTGTTTCTAAAAAGAAGAAGTATCAGAAAGTTTAAGAAACAAGAACTTGAACAGGAAATAATTGAGAAAATTTTACAAGCAGCTTCTACAGCACCTGTGAGCATTCCTCCTTCCGAAACAAAAATCCTTGTTATAAGTGGGTTTGATAAAGTCCAAGAACTTGCAGATCAGCTGGTTAAAAGATTTGATAAGCTTCTGAAAATCATGAACCCCTTTGTTTTAGGTCTTTTTAGACCATTTATGGGCAAAAGTAAATACAAAATATTTAAAGAATTTGTTATTACTCTTCTAAAAACTATTATTGAGGAAAGAAAAAAAGGAAAAGATATTCTTTTTTATAATGCACCTGCGGTATTATTATTTTACGGAACGGAAATGAATCTTGATAAAGAGGATCAAATTATTGCTTCAACATATGCTTCTATAGCAGCAGAAGCTTTCGGGTTAGGAACCTGTATAATAGGATCTGTAGTTCCCGGCTTTGACGAAAAATTAAAACAAAAATATGGAATCTTAAAAGGAGAAACACTGGTAACTGCATTTGTGTTGGGATATCCTGACCAAAAATTTAACAGGGGAATAAAAAGAAAATTTAATTCTATACAGTATTATTAAAAAGCATATAATTAATTTGGAGGTTTTTAATAAATAATGAAATTAACAGTTTTAGGGGCGGGTAGTTGGGGTTTATGTCTTACAAGGCTTTTAACCGACAATTTTGAAGAAGTTTACCTCTGGTCAAGAGAAGAAGACCTTTCCGAGGAACTTATTACAACAAAATCAACAAGGTTTCCTTTTGAAATAAAGCTTGATAACAAAGTTCAAATAACTTCTAATCTCAAAGAAGCGATAAAAGACGCTAAAATTATACTTCTGGTTGTTGCAACTTCAGGGATAAGACCTGTTTGTCAGCAGCTTAAAGAAGCAGGCATCACAAAAGATCAAATAGTTGTGAATGCCTCCAAAGGTCTTGAACTGCCCGGTCTTTACAGGATGAGCGAAGTTATTTCTCAAGAACTGCCTGAGAATAAAGTTGTTGTACTTTCCGGTCCTACTCTTGCAAAAGAAGTATTGAAAGGTCTTCCGACAGCGGCTTCCGTTGCTTGTGAAGATATGGAAACAGCAAATTTGGTTCAGGAAAAATTTACTGTTTTTGATAAATTCAGGCTTTATAGCAATAACGACCTTATTGGCGTTGAGCTCGGCGGAAGTTTAAAGAACGTTATAGCTATTGCTTCAGGGTTTATTGAAGCAATGGGACTGGGAGATAACGCCAGAGGAGCTCTTTTAACAAGAGGGCTGTCCGAAATGGTAAGAATAAGTGTGGCTTTGGGAGCGAATCCAAGTACGTTATACGGACTTTCCGGCGTTGGTGATTTAATAGCCACATGCAGCAGCCCTTTAAGCAGAAATTATCGGGTAGGATACCTTTTAGGTCAAGGCAAAAAGCTTGATGCTATTCTTAAAGAAGTCGGCACTGTGGCAGAAGGCGTTAAAACTTCTAAAGCTGTTGTTGAGCTTTCAAAAAAGCTCAACATAGAAACTCCTGTTTCAGAAGCAATTTATGAGGCTGTTTATACTGATATAAAACCGGAAGAAGTTGTTAACAAGCTCATGACAAGAAAATTAAAACCGGAAGATACCTACAAATTGGTGTAAAAATTCAAGACCTTAAAGAATTATAAATATGAAAGCAAAAAGATGTCATTCTGAGGCAAAGCCGAAGAATCTGTCTAATCAGGTTTATAGACTTGATTCTTAAATGGACAGATGCTTCGTTTCACTCAGCATGACAAAAAGAAAATACTCTAAAGGACGCGAATTGGTATAAATTATTGTGCTTTAGGTTTAATTTTTTGTATTAATTCATCAACTTGAACAATAGCGCCTTTTTTACCATACAAAGCTGATCCGGTGTGTTCATTTACATAACTCTTAACTATTTGTGTTAAATAATCTGCAAATTCATTAAATCCACTTCCGTAGTACGAGGCTAATTCTGACAAAGAACCTTTTGCGGTGCCCAAATAACCTACTTCATTAGTATGCAATAATAATTGCTTCTCTAAAAAAGTTCCGGGGTCTTTTAAAAATTTTAAAATCGTTCCATCTGACAAGGCTGCATTTATATGACTTTCCATACGACCGCTATTATAATGTCTACATTCAGCACACACCATATCACTTGCAGCCGTAACTGAATGCATTAATGCTTTTCCGAAATTTTCTACAATTTCTTGTTTTCCGCTAAACCCTGGCTGTTGTTTGCTCTGTTGAATTGGGTTGAATGCTACGTTCATCATTTTTTGCTTTTCCTTTCCTTTATACTTAATTTATAAATTATATTTATTGATTTCTTAATAACTAAAGTCCACACAAGAAAAAAATTGATACCTTTTCTCCACATTGTTTTTTAAAAAATACGGCATAAAATATCAGCACTTAAAATAATTCTTCTTAACTATTCTTAATATTAATTAACTGTTTATTTTTCTGATTCTCAGTAAAATTGCATGTGTAGGTTGAGACTTAAAATAAAAATGCCGAATAAAATCATTTCATACGAAAAAGCTATAGATATCCTGACTTCTCAGGGTAAGTTTTATATAAACCTCGGGCTGGATAGAGTTAAGAGCTTACTTGAGCTTTATAACAATCCGCAGGAAAAAATAAAATGTATTCATGTGGCGGGAACTAACGGAAAAGGCTCAACATGCGCAATGCTTGCTTCTGTTTTAACTCATGCAGGGTATAAAACAGGGCTTTATACAAGCCCGCATCTTGTGGATTATACGGAACGGATTAAAATTAGCGGAAGTGAGATATCTAAAGAGGACTTTGCAGATTTAATTTTTGATATTATCAAAACATCTGAAGAAAATCAGATTCATGTTACAGAATTTGAAATCCTGACTGTTTTAGCTTTTATTTATTTCAAAAAACAGCAGATTGACTTTGCGGTTATAGAAACAGGTCTGGGCGGAAGACTTGATGCTACAAATATTATCAAAAACCCTCTAGTATCAATCATAACAACTATTGACTTAGATCATGTTGACAGGCTGGGCGATACTATCGAAAAAATTGCTTTTGAAAAAGCAGGGATTATAAAGCAAAATGCCCCTGCAATTACTTTAAAAAACAACAAAGGGCTGGAGGTTATAAGAGAAAAAGCTGCTCAATCCCATAGCAATTTGATATTGGCAGAAGAGGTTAACAATCTTTATGAAACAAATTTAATGGGTTTATGGCAGAAAAAAAATCTTTCGCTTGCGGTGCAGGCTATTGAAATATTAAAGGCGCAAGGAATTGATATTTCTGATTCGGCTGTAAAAAATGGGTTGGAAAATGTTCAATGGGTGGCAAGGTTTCAATATATAAAAAAGTTTAATTTAATACTTGACGGGGCGCATAATCCGAATGCCGCCAAATTGCTGAGAGAAAGCCTTGATTTATACTATGCCGACAAAGAAAGAATCTGGATTTATTCTTCTATAAGTACAAAAAATTATGAAGAAGTGATGGAAATTTTATTCCGGCATGGCGATACAGTAGTATTTACGCAGTCAAACTCGGGTGCTGCTGTTTCATCAGAAATTTTAAGAACCAGATTGATAAAAACAAACATGCCATGTAAAATATATACAACTAAAAACACAAAAGAAGCTATAAATATTTATACCGGATTGGTAACAAATAAAAATATAGGTATAATGGCAGGATCGCTATATAGCGCAGGTGATTTTTTGTCTCAATATAACGTGTAAAAATTATACTTTTAAATTTCAACTACTACCCGACTAGGGTATTTTTCATAAATTCGCTCATCTGATTTGTATTTTATGGTAGTATTGCTCTTGAAATATAAATACAAATAATTGTTTAAAAGTGTAAAAAGGCGTTAGCTTAACTAGTATTAGAAAAGGAAAAATTTATGCAGTCTATTGAAACATCAACTGTAAGAATAGTAATTGTAGAAGATTATAAGCTTACACGTGTGGGTTTGAGGTCTTCCTTAAATGAATTTGAAGGAATTCAAGTAATAGGAGAAGCTGAAGACGGAGAAAAAGGAATGGCTTTGATTAAAGAATTAAAGCCGGATGTGGTTCTTATGGATCTGGGGTTACCCGGAATTAACGGAATTGAAGCAACACAGCAGGTAAAAGCTTTTGATGACAAGATAAAAGTCGTTATTCTTACTTCACATGACAGAGATGAAGAAGTTCTCGCCTCTCTTGGTTCAGGAGCAAACGCTTATTGTCTTAAGGATATAGAACCAAATACACTTGTAAATGTGCTTAAAAATGTCAGTCAAGGAGCAGCATGGTTAGATCCTGCAGTTGCAAAAGTCGCATTAAATCTTTTCCCCAAGCCTCAATCTACAAAAGTTATTAACCCTTCCGAAATTTCAGATGCACGGGCTCAGCTCACAGAAAGAGAAATGGAAGTTCTAAGACTTTTAGTTCAAGGAAAAAGCAACACAGAAATTGCAAAAGACCTTATTGTAAGTGTTCATACCGCAAAAGCCCATGTGTGCAGCATTTTGCAAAAACTTTGTGTGGATGACAGAGTTCAAGCAGCTGTAAAAGCTATCAGGGAAAATATTATTTAGCATATCGCTGGACTTTAGTATAACTAAAATAAAAAGACTTCCTTAAAAAAAGGAGGTCTTTTTTAGCTCATTTTAGTCTTGAAAAAATAATAAATAGCCCTTATAGATAACTAAATAGTTAAATAAATTTAAGAGCTTTCTTGTCAAAATACTTTTAATAAAATAAGAGGTATTTTGAAACATGAAATTAAATAAAATTTTATTAATTTTATTAATAATGTTATTTATAACTCAAATTTTCTCAAAAAGCGTAACTGCAAAAACACCGGATTATAAAAGCAGACTTGAAAAAGAACATCTGGTTTTGACAAAAGCATTATCCGAGCTATGCAGCGAAACAACTAAACCCTGCGATAAAATAGAACTAAAGGTTCTCGAGGATATAAATTGCGGCAATAGAACTATAATTCCATGCGATAGTATAATCGAGGGAAAAGTTGTCAAGGTCAAAAACAGTTTTTTCTTAAGATCTGATGCGTATATTGATTTTTTAATTACAAATATAAAAATGAGTTCAGGCTGTAATATATGTTTAGAAAAAGAACCTATAAAACTCAGAATAGTCGATCCTAATTATAAAAATATTGTAAGACGAGTTTTGCAAAGAGCGCCGGTTTTTGTTGGAGGTCTGGCAACTTCTATTTCGTTGGGAGCAGCATCACCCTTAAGTAACGGAGTTATAGCAGCCGTAAGTATAGGAGCATCAGCATTAGGAGGATTTGTATCCGGTTTTGTCGATCCTGATATAGACAAAACAAGAATTGACGGTGCAATTACGAGAGGTGTCGAAGGAACTCCTCTGGGAAGTTTTCTTCTTACTGTAGAAAATGGCTGTAGTATTAATTCTTTTAATTTCTGTTATGTAACAATAAAATTTGATGAGAAAGCAAGACAAAAAGTTTTCTGCTCAATGCAAAGAGCTATTGCTGCGAGCAATAATTTTTAATTTATAGTTTCAAATGTTATACTGTTATAGAAAATCAAAACAGGTATATGGGAGGTATAAATTAAATGCGTCCAAGTTTTACAGAATATTTTATGGGTTTTGCCAGACAGGCATCAACTCGTTCAAGTTGCATAAGAGCGCAAGTCGGTGCAGTTATTGTTGATACAAATAATAAAATTAAATCCACGGGCTATAATGGTACGCCAAGCAAAGTAATTTCTTGCCTCGAAAAGGGATTATGCTATCGTGTAGAAAATAACATTCCCTCCGGAACCAGATATGAGACATGCCAGTCAATTCATGCCGAGCAAAATGCTATTATTCAGGCGGGAGAAAAAACATGCCAGGATGGAACAATTTATATTTACGGGCATGACCAGATTTGTATTCTCTGCAAAAGATTTATAGTTCAGGCAGGATTGAACGATATTTATATCCAAAAAAATGAAAGCTCAAAAATTGTTCATTTTAAAGTTGAAGACCTGCGATATGATTTGAACAACAGTCAAAAAATAACAACTATTTAATCTTTGCCTTTTTGCAATGATAAAGAAAGCCTGAAATTGTGAAATTTTACAAATCAAAATATATAATCTCTTCAGGGGAAACCGTTTGCGAGGATAGTATTCTTGCCGTTAAAGATGGGAAAGTTTTTGACATAATTAAAAACAATGAACTTCCTGAAACTTCAGAAATTATTGACTTTGGTAACGCTGTAATAACTTCAGGCTTTATAAATTTGCATACTCATTTGCAATATACAGACTTAAAACCGATATTTAAACAGGGACAAGAGTCTGAAAATATTAATTTTGCGGACTGGATAATAAGTTTGATGAAACAATATTATTTCTGGTCAGAATCAAGAAAAATAAAATCATTTAAAAATGGCTTAAGAGAAGCTGTTTTGTCGGGATGTACCTGTATAGCCCAGCTTTCACAGGAAGAATATTTTATAGATATCCTGAATAATATTGACTTGAAAAGCTTTGTGTTTCTGGAAACTTTTTCAAATACTGAGGAAAACAGTAAAAAAGAAATTGAAAAACTCAAAAAACAAATTAAAGAAAAAACCTCAATAAATGTTACTATCGGAATTTCACCACATTCTATTTATAATGTCCACAGGCTTTTATGGGAAGAAATAGCTAAATTTTCAGCAGTGGAAAATGTTTTGGTTCATACACATCTTGCAGAATCACATGATGAAACTAACTGGCTGAATAATATGCCATCAGGCATAGATAAAATACATAAACTGATTAATTGGAATAACATGAAGCCTTATGAGCCCAACTTAACGCCTGTTGAATATCTGGAAAATCTTGGAGTTTTAGAGGTATTTAAGGAAAATTTAACAGCCGCTCATTGTGTGGAATTGGACGAAAAATCTCTGGAAAAACTTGTTAATTACGGGGTAAAAATTGCACACTGTCCGAGAAGTAATATTCTGCTTCATAAAAAAACTTTGAATTTAAACAATTTGCCTCAAAATATTCTTGAAAATACAGGTATAGGAACGGACAGCAGGTTCAGTAATTATGATTTAAGTATTTTAAATGAGGCGAAGTATGCTAAAGCGCACACAACGCTCGAGTTTCACAAAATTATCGATATGTTAACAATGAATTCAGCGCGTATATTAAAAATTGACGACAAAACAGGTTCTCTTCAAAAAAGCAAAGACGCTGATTTTTTAGTTTTTAATCTGGCAGATGATGAGAATTATCAGGATATTTTGAATAAAGAGAAGCCTGATAATGTTTTTATTAAAGGGATTCAGATATCAAAAAACGGGAAATTCATCTCCAGAGAGTGGGAATTCCTTAATGAATCGGAATAATATAAAATTTTTATTTAAACGTGTATTTTAGCTTTTATAACCTGTTTTCGAACAGTTTTAATGACATCATTTACCGCTTCGTTAAGGTTTTTTTCCAGCAAACATCCTGCTGCAAGCTTATGACCGCCTCCGCCAAAGAAGCTTGCTATTTCGCAAACATCTATGCCGTTACTTCTAAAGCTTACCTTAGTTGAGCCTTTAATGGTTTCCTTAAACACAAGCGCCATTTTTACCGAATTAATCTGTCTTAATGCTTCTGTAATCCCATCTATGTACTCATCACTTGCATTTATCTCTTCAAGAAGCTTTCTTGTTATGGTGGTGTATACTATTTCATTGTTTTCGATATAAACTGCGTTATCAATAGCCCTTGCATGAAGTTGAACCATGGCAAGAGGCTTTGATTCATAGCATTTTTCGTAAATATTAACCGGATTGGCTCCTGCTTCAAGCAATTCAGCGCAAATTTTAAATGTTTCCGGCTTTGTATTTTCGAATTTAAACCCGCCGGTATCTGTCAATATGGCTGTATAGAGGTCAATAGCAATATTTTGTGTCAACTTAACGCCAAGAGGTTCAATTAATCCGAATAAAACTTCACCTGTAGCCGATGCTATAGGGTTTATCCAGTCAATATCGGCAAAACCTTCGTTGCTTATGTGATGATCTATATTTATTGTGTTTCTGGCGTTGTTAAATAACTCAGTAGCGTCTCCTAACCTGTCTTTGCATGCGCAATCAACCGTGATTGCGAGATCATAGCTCTGATGCAGCTCGGTATCATTTGATTTTTTTAAATATTCTATACCGGGCAAAAATCTGTATAAGTCAGGGATTTTCCCTGTAATAACAGCGTCCAGTTTACTCACATTGCCAAGCTGGCTTATCATTTCTCTTAGAGCAAGTGCAGAACCAAGTCCATCTCCGTCAGGAGCGACATGGTGGAAAATTATAACAGTTTTTGCTTTTTTAATGCTTTCCGCTACTTTTTGAACTGTATTCATCATCAATTAAATTTCTTTTTATTAGGCTGGTTTTAATTTTAAAAAAATATAACTGCCACTTCGCAATAAATTTTTTGCGTTTACCTCAAAATTGTAGCATAATCATAACTAATCTGAAATAAATTAAAAAAGAAGAGTGAATTATGGAAGTTTTTTTATCATTTGTATCAATATTAATTATTTTAGCGCTGATAGTGCTTGCCTGTGTGGTTTTTACGAATGCAGTGGAGCATCTGGGCGAAGAATTGAATTTATCTGAAGGCGCTGTAGGAAGTGTACTTGCTGCTGTCGGAACGGCTCTCCCTGAAACAATAGTTCCACTTGTTGCAATAATAGGGGCTTATATTGCAGGGACAAATATGGAAAAAGCCCAAGAAATAGGGATAGGAGCAATACTTGGTGCGCCATTTTTACTCGGTACACTTGCCTTTTTCGTAACAGGGCTTGCTGTAATAATCTTTACAAAGGCAGGAAGACGTACTAAAGAAATGCCTGTCAATACAGTTGTTATGTTTAGGGATCTTCATTATTTTGCACTTGCCTATACAATTTCTATTTTAAGTTCTTTCATTCCGTTTAAACCTTTAAAATTAGTTATGGCAGGTCTTTTATTGCTGATTTATCTGGTATATGTTGTAAAAACAATCCAAACAGCAAGTAAAGAGCAAGAAGGCGGACAGGAAGAACTTGCAGCCCTTTACCTTACAAAATATATAGAACCGCCTGAGGCTTTGCAGCTACCTTTTATTTTGTTTCAATTATTGCTCTCTCTTGTCGGCATAATTCTTCTTGCTCATGTATTTGTTGGGCAAATAGAGTTTTTGTCTACTTTTTTCAAAATAAATCCGCTTATCTTAAGTCTTATCATTACACCGATTGCAACCGAACTTCCTGAAAAATTCAACAGCGTAATTTGGATAAGAGCAAAAAAAGATACACTTGCCTTAGGAAACATAACGGGAGCAATGGTTTTTCAGAGTTGTATCCCTACAGCGGTTGGGTTATCGCTTACTCCTTGGGTATTAAGTATGGATGCTCTTGCAAATGTGATAGTTGTTTATCTTTCTGTAGGGGTTGTTTATCTCAATATCATCCGCAACAAAGGAGTTTTGCAGCCGTCAGCACTTATGACAGGCGGATTGTTTTATATTATTTACCTGATTTATGTTGTTTTTAAGATTTCGCAGGGTTAATAATATTTTATTTAATCATTATTAATAGCAAAATAAACGTCTTTAAGGCGTTTTTTGCTTATATGGGTGTACAGTTGTGTTGTTGAAACATCGCAATGCCCCAGTAATTCTTGAACAATTCTTAAGTCAGCTCCATTTTCAAGCAGGTGGGTGGCGAAACTGTGCCTTATCGTATGAGGAGTTATGTGCTTGTTTACAACTTTCCCAAGATTTTTAACCAGCAAATAAACATCTTGCCTCGAAATTCGCTCCCCTTTTTCCGAAACAAACAAAACTTCAGTTTTTTTCTTGATTTTCCTAAGAACAAAATCTCTTTCTTTTAGATAATTTTTAATTTTAAGTTTTGCTTCTTCTCCTACAGGCACGAGTCTTTCTTTTGAACCCTTCCCGAAACACCTGACATATCCGCCGTCTAGACTTATGTTTCCTATGTCGAGATTTACCAGTTCAGAAACCCGCAATCCTGCCGCATAAAGAAGCTCTATAATTGCTTTATCACGAAAAGACAGCGGCTGGGATAAAATATTCTCCATTTCTCCTGTAGTCAGAACTTTAGGCAACCTTCTCTCGAGTTTTGGCTGCTCTATACTGAGAGTGGGATCGTGTTCAATTAGTTCATTGGCTGTCATCCATTTGAACCAGCCCCTAAGAGAAGCAATTTTTCTCGTTATGCTCGTAGCAGAGAGCTTATTTTGCTTCATTTCCCTGATATAAGCGTTTATTATAGAACGTGTCAATTTTTCAAAACAATGAATGCTGTTTTGTTCCAGAAAATCGATAAAAAAAGTTAAATCTCTCCTGTAAGCTTGTTCTGTATTAGGAGAAAGACCTCTTTCTATAAACAAATATTCTATGTATTCGGAAAGAAACTCATAAAAAGTGTTTAAATCAGTTGTGTTTTCCGAATTTTCTTTGAATACTTCCATGAAAGACCTTTTTGTAAGTTGTTTTCAATTATCTTATTTTCCCAAACCAGAAGCGGCATGAGCAGTTTCTATAACAGTTTTGGACATGGCTGCTCTTACTTTTTCCTCTTCCATTACCAACAAGCCTGCTATTGTACAGCCGCCAGGTGTTGTAACTTCGTCTTTGAGTACAGAGGGATGTTTGCCTGTTTCAAGAACCATTTTTGCAGCACCTAAACATGTTTGGGCTGCAAGTTCTAGGGCTGCCTGTTTTGTCAATCCAAGTCTGACTCCACCGTCAGCAAGAGCCTCTATTATCAGAAAAATAAAAGCAGGACCGCTGCCGCTAATGCCGGTTACGGTATTAATAAGCCTCTCAGGCACTCTGATGGCTCTTCCAATGCTTTTAAATAATTCAAGCACTAAATCAGCCTGTTCATCAGTTGCATGACGACCTTTAGCGATTGCAGACATTCCTTCGTTGACAACTGCGGGAGTGTTTGGCATTACTCTGATTACATGAGTTTTACGGCTCAGTGTGTCTTCAATAAAATCAGTGCTTACGCCTGCTGCTATTGAAACAACAAGTTTCTCAGGGGTAATAAAGTCTTTTATTTCGTATAAAACGGATTCTATAACTCCATAAGGCTTTATACATAGGAATACTATGTCAGAATTTTTTGTAACTTCTTTGTTGTCGGTAATAACATTGATTCCAAGAACAGCAGAAGCTTGTTTAGCCAATTCTTCAGAAACTTCGGAAGCCATAATGTTTTCTGAAGGGACAGCTCCGGAATTTAATAAACCTTTTATTATTGCTTTTGCCATTGTTCCTGCGCCAATGAAGCCTATTTTTTTATTAATTGCCATGAAAATCTCCTTTTTTATAAATTATGCATCATTTCTAAATTCAAATAATTCTACTTATTTTATAACTAATTTTAAAGTCGCTGTAAACTTTGTAAATTAATCTTTATTATTTTTTATTATCATGATTAAATGAATTTACGATTGAAAAATTAACAATATTAAAATATATAAGGAGCAATTAGCAATGAGTAAACGTACACTTGAAGGTACAAAAAGAAAAAGACAGCGCGTAAGCGGCTTTTTAATAAGAATGAGTTCTTCTGAAGGCAGAAATGTTATTAAATCAAGAAGAAGAAGAGGTCGTCATAAACTTGGTATTCAGCTTAAAAAAAGGGCTTAGTCCTTATTTGAGTTTGTTCTCGGGAAAATATTGAAGATTTGTAAAAAAATATAGTTCCGTCCCGAAAACAGAAATCTAAACCAGGAATGATAATCGGTATAAAAATAGTGCTGCCAAAAGATGAAAGATTAAAAACAAGCAGAGAATTTTCAACTATTTACAACCTGAAAAGGTCAGTTGCAAATCCTCTGCTTATTTTATATGTGGGAAGAAAAAAGGCAGATCCGTCTATCCCGACAAAAGTAGGTTTTGTTGTAGGCAAAAAAGTTCATAAGAGAGCCGTTAAAAGAAATAGAGCTAAAAGGCTTATGCGTGAAACTTATAGAAATATCAGAAAAACCGATGAATTTTTGTTGAAAAATTATGAATTTTTGATTTTTCTAGCGCGTATTCCTATTCTTGAAGCGGATTATAATCAAGTGCATGCCGGTGTTATAGATTGTTTTAAAAAAGCTGCTAAAAGATTTAATTTATAAGGTATCTTTATGTAAAAAGAGATTAAACGCTTGATTTAAGTGGCGATTAGCCTCTTTTATAAATAAAAAAATGCTTTTACTGTATAATATTATTAAACTGGAATTACTAAATCGTCAAAATCGTTATTGCGAGTGTAGCGAAGCAATCTATAAAAAACAAAATGGATTGCCGCGTCGAGTCTAAAGCCTCTCCTCGCAATGACGCGAAAATTTATTCAGCAATTCAAGTCATTAAGTAATAAAAAAAAGAAAAACATGAAAAGAATAGCAATTTTACTTATAAAAATATATCAGAGAATATCAGGATTTTTTCCGAAAAATTGTCGGTTTTACCCGACATGCTCGGAATATACAAAACAGTCAATATTAAAATACGGACTGTTAAAAGGAATTTTTTTGGGGATTAAAAGAATTGTAAGATGCCATCCGTTTAATCCTGGCGGATATGACCCTGTTCCTTAGAAGCTGTTTTGTTAAAATCAAAAATATTTTAAGCAGTCCATATATTTGCTTTTTCAAATTGCTCTGCTTCAGGATATATTCCATCTTTATATTTCAACGCATCATTTTTTAAATGACAATAATCCACCCCTATTTTATTTAACTCGTCCAAGAATTTTTTTTCTTTTCCATCTTTTACACTGTCTTCATAAAAACGCACAACAATTTCATTCTTTTTTATTTCCATACATCCGAGGTTTGGATGATTAATTGCGTCATAATAAGCAGATTGTATTTTAGAATCGTTTTGACTATTAGGTGTAGGGATTCTAACAACACCTTTAAATGAAATATTTTGCATCGTTTTTCACTCTATTTTTCTTTAAATAATTTTTGAATCCAGATGTTATAAGGTCTCTAAAAAAGGGAAATTGACAGTTTCCCCCTGTGTTGTTTACAAAACTTTACATAAATAAGCTACAATATTAAATAAACGCGTAGGATAAAAATTTTTTTTATGGGATTATAAAAAAATAAACAAAAAGAAGATTCGTGAAGTGAGGTTAATATAGTGGATTTTTCAGCTTTAACAGTACAAATATTAAAAGCTCTTGCAGATATAGCAGGAAGTTACGGTCTAGCTATAGTTCTTTTGACAGTGATTATAAGGCTTGCAATGTGGCCCCTGAGTGTTGCACAGCAGCGTTCAATGATAAAAACTCAACAGCTTGCTCCAAAACTTAAAGAATTGCAGGAGAGATACAAAAGCAATCCTCAAATGATGCAGAAAAAAATCGCGGAATTTTATAAAGAACACAGTTTTAATCCGTTTGCAGGGTGTTTTCCGATGTTGATTCAGCTGCCGATATTCATTATGCTTTACTCTGCCCTTATGAGTCCTCAATTTATACAAATGGCAGGCAAAACATCATTTTTATTCGTTAAAAGGCTCGATTCTACAATGAGAAGCCATGCCGGAGTCGTGGGAGACAAGATATTTGGTGTAGAAGAACATGATACATTTTCAACAGAAAAAACTATCACTGTTTATATTAATAATAAAAAACAGGAAGTGGCAGTTAAAGATCCTAATAAGTCTGTTGAAATTCAGGGAAATATAATTCCGGGAGAACCTGTTGACTTAAAAATAAATCTTGAAAATCAAATAACGGATTTGAAATTTAGTGAAATGGATAAAATTCAGACAGCCCAAGTTCCTATAATAAACAATGCAACAAAGGAAATTGAGAATGTAACATTTAATAAGAGAGACGGCCTTTTGGTAGCCCAAGTTTCGACAGTCAAGGCAAAAACAGTCTTTCATCCTGACGTTTTAGTGCTTGTTATTCTGTTCGGTCTCACAATGTTCCTTTCTCAGAAGGTAATGACATCAGGAAAGAAAAATGTACCTGCTGATCCTGCCCAACAAGCAATGCAAGACAGTATGGGCAAGATGATGCCGATAATGGTTACGGGTATGTTTGTATTTGTTCCGATTCCAGCTGGTGTTTTGCTGTATATGGTAGTGAGCAATGTTATTCAAGTGATACAAACTGTTGTAATTAACAAGCAAATAGAGGCAGAAAATCCTAAAAAACCTGATATTATAGACATAGTGGCTTCTGAACCAAAAAGTCTTACAGAAGGTGTTGGTGATGCGGCTAAAGAAAATTCTTCCGAGAAAAAAAATAATAAATCAAAGTGGTAAATAGGGAAAATTGATTCCTTGCAAAATGAAAAAAATTTATAACCAAAATGATACAATAGCAGCAATTGCAACTCCTCTTGGAACAGGCGGGGTCGGTATCGTAAGGATTTCCGGAGAAAAATCGCAGGAAATTATCTCGAAAATATTTTCTACAACGCTGCAAGATAAGATCCTGCCTGATTTTAAGCCAAATAAAATTTATCATGGCTGGATAATCAGTAACAAAAAACCTATAGATGAAGTAATTGTTCTCTGTTTTAAAAACCCGAACAGCTACACGGGAGAAGATGTTTTTGAAATTCAATGTCATGGAGGCATTAATGTTGTAAAAAACATCCTAAAGCTCTGCCTTAAAGAAGGAGCAAGACTTGCGGAAAAAGGCGAGTTTTCTAAGAGAGCTTTTATGCACGGAAAATTGGACTTAAGTAGAGCAGAAGCTGTTCTTGACCTTATTCATTCGAAAACTGACAAGTTTTCTCAAGCTGCGGCAGGAAATTTATCGGGGAATCTCTCTAATCACATAAATAATTTAAGGAAGGAAGTTCTAGATCTTTTATCGATGATGACAGCAGCTATTGATTTTCCCGAAGAAGTCAATGAGCCCGAGTATTTTTTTATAGAGGAAAAACTCAATTTTTTTATAAAAAAGATAAATCTTATTTTATTAACGGCAAATTCCTCGAATTTAATGAGAGATGGCTTAAAAATTGCCTTTGCAGGCAAACCCAATGTGGGAAAATCCTCTTTGTTTAACGCCCTTCTTGATATGGAAAGAGCAATAGTAACAGAAATTCCCGGTACAACAAGAGATATTATTCAAGAATCCGTTGATATAGACGGAATCCCTGTAATTTTAATGGATACGGCAGGAATAAGAAATCTGGATTCCAATAATTCAAGCGACTATATTGAATCTATCGGTATAAATAAAACTAAAAGCTGTATAGAAAATGCAGATTTAATTCTTTTTATTTATGATTTAACTCAAGGACTCAAAACTGAAGACCTTGCAATTTATGAAGAGATAAAAAACAAAAAAGTAATAAAAATCGGCTCAAAATCAGATTTAGTGGAAAGCTGCAATGACAGTCAAAGCACTATTAAAATTTCTGCAAAAGCAAAAATAGGGCTTGATTTAATCAAAAAAGAAATTAGAAAACTTATAATAACTGAAGACGCTTCAAATGAATTTTGTACAAATACACGTCAACAGGAATGTCTTGCAAAAAGCCTGGCTTCACTTGAACAATCATTAAGTGCCTGCAAAAATAGTGAAATTCAGGATTTGATTTTAATTGATTTAAAGTCTGCCCTCATCGCACTTGGAGAAATCACAGGAGAAGTCATCTCAGAAGAAATTATTAATAATATTTTTGATAACTTCTGTATTGGCAAGTAAGATTAATCCATAACATTTATTTTTAAGCTCTGATCTAGTTCGTAACGGTCTAAATGGCTTTTTAACAAATAGCCTATTATCATAGAACAGGTTACAATGTCTTTTTCTTCAAGGCTGCTGGTTTTTTTTCTGACTTTTGAAATCAAATCGGCATAATTGTTAATTACATAAAGCATTTGGACATCAATTCTGTCAACCATTATATCCATTGTTATCTGAGGGTTTTCGAGACTTTTAAGGAAGTCTTCAGCGGCTTTAACTTTGTTCATATATCTATCCTAATAATGTATTGAGACTATAAAATGTTTCGCAAAAAACTCTTTCTTATCTTAATTTTTTTCGCGAAGCAGGAGCGAAAGCCTGAAGAGCGGCTTTGCCTCTCTGGAAGGCTAAACTCATTTTAACGAGTTCAGTATAACAGTAGTAACTTTAATCTCTCAATACACTAACAGTTTAGTCTATACCGGCAATTTTTTTATGATAGAAAGTATATCCTCTAACCAGAGAACGCCAACCATTTTTTTCTCCCATGGCTCATTTACTACCGGAATACAGGTATTGTTAAGGTATTTCATAATAGAAAAAGCATCTTCTATTTCCATGTTTGGATAAACAATCACAGGAAACTTGTCTTTTCCGATAATATCTTTAACCATTATGTTTTCAAAAAGATTAATATTTTTGCTTAAATTAAGTTTGAGAATATTTTTAATTTTTTTCTTTGTAATACAGCCAATAATTGCAAAATCTTCATTAACAACCGAGATAGCATCTACTTTAAATTTTTTCATTGCTTTAATTGCACTGTAAAGAGTGTCTGTTTCTTGAACGTAAACCGGTGAACGGCTCATATAATAACTAACGAAAAAATTTTTTTCTCTCATTTTTAATTTTTCCTCTACGGTTGTGAATTTAGAATAATTAATTTATGCTGATATATTTCGATAAAAATTATTAAAATTCTTGTGTTTAATTTATGTTTTGTATAACAATTTAATGTACAGTTTAGCTAGATTAACTAACTTAATTAACTATATAAAAAATTTATACATAAATCACTTAGCCATGTTATTGATTTACATTTTCTTATACAAAGAATTTATATATATATAGTTTGTATATATATACTATTTGATGTGTAGTTCTTTTGTTGTTTTAAAGTGTAATTTGGCAATATTTTTGAGTGATTCGAATCCATGTTTGCTTGCAAATTCAGAAGCCTGTTCTTTAACTTTAGGTGAAGCGCCTTTTTGAAAAGTTATTCCATGTTCAACAGAAAGTTTTTTTATTCTCTGAACAAATTCATTTCTTGCTAAAATAGAGGCTGCCGCAACTGCAAGATCGGATTCAGCCCTGACTCTTTGTTCCAGATTGATTGTTTTTCCTTTTTTCAATAAAGCATTTTTAATCAAAGATTCATTGCCGAATTTATCGGAAAGAACATTCCGGCATGGTTTTTTCTCAAGAATATTTTCTATAGCTCTGGCATGTCCCCACGCCAGCAGTGTATTTAAATTTTTAAACTTTGAATAAAGCTCATTGTACTTTGCAGGATTAATTACTACCACAGAAAAAGTGCTGTTTGCCTTAATCTGCACGGCAACTTTTTCTATTATGGAATCATTAAGCTTTTTGCTGTCCTGAATATTAAAAGCGGAAAGTTTTTTTATATTTTCTTCTTCGACAAGCACACCTGCAATCACAAGCGGACCAAAATAATCCCCTTTTCCCGATTCGTCAGTACCAATCCAGCTTGAGTATTTTGCTTTTGTTTCAGGCAAAGCCAAAACACTCTGCGTGCTGTTTTCTATCCCCAAATATTCTTTCAGGAAAGCATCGGTTTCTTTTCCCTGTACAAGCAGTTTTCCGCTATTGTAAAGAGTAACAGACAGACCGTTTTTTTGTCCCCGCCAAAAAGCATACTGAACTTGCTGGAAATTAAAACCGCTTTTTTCGAGCTTTTGTTTTAATTCAGGTTCTTTTGTTAAATCAAATTTCGCTGTATAAGTGTTGTTCATTAAAAACTAAAAACTAGCCAACAAGTCCGCTATCGTCAGATTCACTGGCTTTAACCATTATTGCATGCTGAACAGGTTTTTCTTTTTTGATTGAAGAGTTAAAAGTAGGCTCTACGTCATAGCCGAACTCTTCGTGCTGTTTTTTAACAATTTGTTCTTCAACAAGTTTTTTAGCAAGAGCTGCTACTTCATAAACAAGTTTGTACTTGTTTTCTGCTTTTTCTGTTGTATCAAGTGAAACACGTATCATTGCATCCATTATTTTTTCTCCGGAAATTCAAATCTTTTATTTTGCTAGCTTTATTAAACTATACTACGCTAAAAATGCTTTATCAATTGTTCTTTTTATTTTTGTGATTTTAAAATTAAGAGCCGATTTTGTTAAAAATACAAAAATCAAGATATATAAGCGTTTAAGGCAAGTTTAGGGGCTGCTGCTTCAAGAGTCTAAGCTAATTCTGCGACAGTAACTCCGTCACCGCCTTCTGTCTGTTCTCCTGCTCTGAATTTGCTGATATATGGCGAAGTTTTGAGGTACTCTCTGACTGCTTTTCTTAAAATACCCGTCCCATGCCCATGAATAAGATAAATAGGAGAAAGATTCGCCAGACTGGCTTCATCAAGAAAAAATTCTACTTTGTCTATCGCATCTTCTGCGCTCATTCCTCTTAAGTCAAGCTCATTGCTTATTTGGTGTCTTTTTAGCTGAATATATTTTGGTTTTTCTATATTAGTCTTAAATTTGGCAGATTTTCCCGATTTTGTTTTTACTAGCTCATCTGCTTTTACTGTTGTTTTAAGTAAACCTATCTGCACCTGAACATTGTTATTTTTGTCAGGCAAAGCAGAAACAACAGCTTCCTGATCCAGATGTTTTATAAGCACTGTATCGCCAATTTTAATATTGTCCCAGTCAAGTGGCTGAAATTCAGGTTCAAGCAGCTCTTTTTCTCCCTGACTAAACTGCCTGAGTTCAGCTTCTGTCCCGCCAAGCTTTGAAAGGGTTCGCCTTGAAACTTTTTCGCTTTTTGTTCGCCTGATTTCTTCAAGAATATCTTTAATTTCTTCCTTTGCTTTGAGCAGCTCCGCATCAAATTTTTTCCTGTAAACACTGATAATCTTTTTTTTCTCGTCTTTGATTTTTTCAATATCTTCATTGTAAGCTTTTTCAAGCTTTTCAAGATTTTCCTTTGTTTCCTCAACTTTTTTGGCATTTTTTGAAAGTTCTTGCTGTGTATTTTGAAGTCCTTCAAGAACCTGCCCTGTCGGGTCTTTTTTCGTTAAATATATTTCCCGTGCTTTTTTTGCAATATTTTCATTAAGTCCAAGTTTTCCCGCTATATAAATGGCATTACTCTTGCCCGGCATTCCCATTAATAATTTATAAGTAGGCTCGAGGCTTTCAGTATCAAATTCTACGCTTGCGTTATAAAAGCCTGATTTTGTGTAAGCAAGTGCTTTAAGTTCGCTGAAATGGGTCGTAATGATTGCCCTTGAGCCTTTGTCAAAAATATCTTGCAGGATTGCCTCGGCAAGAGCTGTTCCTTCTAGAGGATCAGTGCCTGCTCCGACTTCATCAATCAAAATAAGTGTGTCATCATCTGCGTTTTCAAGAATATTGATAATGTTTTTGATATGTCCGGAAAACGTGGATAAGCTCTGGATAATGCTTTGTTCATCCCCGATATCCGCAAAAATGTTTTTAAAAGGATAAATACTTGCCTCTACAGCAGGGATATGCATACCTGCTCGAGCCATAAGTGTACAAATTCCTACTGTTTTGAGAACTACCGTCTTTCCTCCCGTATTCGGACCGGTAATTATCATTATATTGAAGCTTTTCCCGATTTTTATATCGTTCGGGACGACTTTTTCAACAACTCTCAAAAGAACAGGATGCCTTACACTTTTGAGAGAAATATATTTTTCAGTGTTAATTTCAGGTTCTGTCGCCTTAATCGATATACTGTATTTTGATTTAGCAAAAACAAAATCTATATCGCCAAGAATCTCGAGCGTATAAGTCATCTCCTGCGTAATTTCTTTGACCCTGCCGCTTAGTTCTGTCAAAATTCGTTTGACTTCAGCGTCGATTTTTATCTCGATTTCTCTGAGTTTGTTGTTAAGCTCAACAATTATCCGAGGTTCAATAAAAATTGTTGAACCGCTCGCCGAAATGTCATGGACAATACCCGGAACATGCGACTTATGTTCGGCTTTTACTGGTACTACATACCTGTCATCCCTCAAAGTAAAAACGCTTTCCTGAAGGAATTTCGAGAAAGAAGCTGAATTTATAAGGGAATTAAGTTTGTTTTTGAGATTAAAAGTCTGGTCTTTAAGGCTTACTCGCAGTCTTTTTAGCTCGGGACTTGCTGTATCGTACATATTCCCTGCCTCATCAAAAATATCGAGAATATCTTCTTCCAGAAGCTTATCTTCATATAGACCCGTTGAAATCTTGTGTAATGCGGGTACTTCTTCTTTGTACCTTTCAAAAAACGACTTTAATCGCCTTGAAGCCCCCATTGTATTGGCTATATCAATTAATTCTTCACCTCTCAGGGTTTTTCCTGTTCGGGCAATTGAGAGAAACTCC
Source organism: bacterium (assembly GCA_037147175.1). Taxonomy (NCBI): domain Bacteria; species bacterium. Next base: position 40,795 of record JBAWVS010000004.1, on the reverse strand, counting down.
GCAATATTTCTTATACCGCTGAGAGGAGGATATATAGTATGGTCTAATAAATATTTCCCTTCAGTTGTAAGTTTTAGCTCGTACCTGATTTTTTCGGCATTCAAAAAGATTTCTGCATTTAAACAACGCTCTTTGCCGATTTCGCAGGTAGAGTGCTTTGAAAGGTCTTCAAGAATGGTTTTCCATTCAAGTACTTTTATAGTTTGTTCAATTGTATTCATAATTCAATATTTTTAATCAACTAATAAACTCTAATTGATAGTTAAATTTACGCGTCATTGCGAGGAGAGGCTATAAACTCGACGCGGCAATCCATTTTATTTTTTATAGATTGCATCGCTATGCTCGCAATGACGATTTTGGCGATTTAGCAATTCGAGTTAATTAATATAATCTGGAAATATTAAACACCATTAATATTCTCATAATAATTTAATAACATAAAATACAGACAATTTGTATTTTAAAGATAATGATTTCGTTAATAATAAAAGATTAAAAATTATGTCATGATTTAATTCGACATGGCTTTTTGTTGAAAATATTTGGTTAATAAATTTTTATTAGATCAAATATTTTTTGTATAATTTGGTTTTTGTTATTTAAAGCATTTATTTGTAACAGTTTTTTAACAAACCAATTTACATGGGGGTCAATTTTTATTTTTAGAGGTTTTATATTTTTAGAAAGTTTTAAGATCTCACAATCTATAAAGGAAAGCAGAAAAATAATAATATTATAAATTATTAAAGAGGGCTGGAACATGTTAAACATTTCTCAAGATACAAATTTGAATGATTTGAATTCGATTGAAAGACAACTTTCAAGTTTATCTTTTGGTATTAAATCGCTCCTTTCTCCTACAGAAATAAAAGAACTTAATAAGAAAAACACATCACTTATTGAAAATCCTGATATGGTTTTTTATGATGTGACAAATATAAAACCTGTTCCCGAAAACAAGGACAAAATCGCTGCTCTTTCATCTGTTTTATCGATAGAAAACGGGTATTTTGGCGCAAGAAGTGATCTGGAAGAAGGCTATAAAGCTACTTCAACAGCAGGTACGTATGTTGCAGGCATGTATATTGTAAACCCCGATAACAAACAAACAGATAAACTCGCTGTTATGCCGGATTGGACAAAAATGCAGGTTTTTGTTGACGGTAAAGACATAAATATCAGCGAACAAAAGATTATTAGCCATATTAGATATTTTGATACAAAAAAAGGTGTTACCGTAAGAGAATTAGAAGTTCAGGATGATAAAGGTCAAATTACTAAAATAAAAACAGAAAAATTCGCGTCTTTAAAAGATAGAAATATTGGCGGAAAAAGCATTTCTGTAACTCTTGTAAATTATAAAGGAAAAATATCGGTAAAATCGGGAATAGATGCAAGTGTGGTATTAGCAAAGGATAATGTCCCGAACGCTAAAATTTCTCCTCAAATTTTAAATAAAACAGTCACAGTAAGCGTACAAACACCACAACAGCAATTTAAAGACGGCAACGGTAAAGAAAATGGAATAATAGAGCATTCCAAACAACTTTCGGTATCCCAAAGAAGCACTTTTTCTTCTGATGATGATTCTATAAGCGTTGAACAAAAATCTTCATCAAAACAATATAACAAAGAAGATAAAACCGTTTATGAAAATTGGACTTTTGATGCGAAACAGGGTAAAGAATATAAAATTGACAGTCTGGTGGCAATACATTCAAGCGTAGATGACAAAAATCCCAATGAAAATATAAACACAAAAGTGAAAGACCCTTCTGAAAAAAGTATTACCCATTTGGATTCCATGTCAGATGATTTTTATGCTCAAAATTATAAAGCTCATGTGTCAAAAATGAACGAAAGAATGGAAGAATGCGGTATAAATATTTGCGGTGACAGCAAATCTCAAAGATATGCCAATTATGCAAATGCCCGTCTTGTAATGGCTGCTGAAAATAATGACGAGTATCACTCTGTTTCCGCAAGAACACTTACAGGACCAAATTATGCAGGACATGTGTTTTGGGATAACGAAATATTTGATCTTCCCCATACTATCCTTACCAACCCTGAAAAAGCTAAAGACATGCTTATGTACAGATACCACACACTCGCGGGCGCAAGAAAAAATACAGAGATAGAAAATAAAAGAGAAGGGACTCATTATAAAGGCGCAAGATATGCATGGGAATCTTCATCAAACGGAGAGGAAAGAACTCCGCCCTGGGTGTTTAACGAAGATGGGAAAAAAGTTAAAATTATGAGTGCTGTGGCAGAAAGACACATAGTCCCCGATGTTGCTTGTGCTGTCTATGATTATTGGAAAGCAACAGGCGATGATGAATTTATGAAAAGTCACGGCGCTGAAATTATGTTTGAAACTGCCAGATATTCAAGAAGTATACTTGTAGAAGAAAATGACGGCAAACTTCATACTAAAAATGTTGTTGGTCCTGATGAATATCATGAACAGTTTGCTATAAAAAGCAACGGTGAAAAAGAAGGTGTCCATGATAATGCGTATACCAACATTTTTATCAAACATAATCTGGATAAAGCCAGAGAAGTAGCTTTCTTCCTTAAAGAAAAATATCCTGCCGACTATAAAACAGTATCAAACAAAATAAAATTGCAGGACTCGGAACTACAAGACTGGGATGAGGCTAAAGAAAAAATTTATGTGTCTAAAAATTATAAAAATCTTGTTATAGAACAGTTTAAGGGTTTTAATGATCTGCCGCCTGTTGATTTAAAGTATTTTAGAGAAAAATACGGAGAAGAACCTGCGCAGAAATTTGATGTTGTAATAAAAAAAGAAAATAGGGAAAAAAATATTTTAGATGAACATGGCGAGCCGCTGGATGCAAATGCTTATCAGGGTGTAAAACAATCTGATGTGTTGATGATAGCTTCAGCACTCCCTGACAGACTTCGAGAAATTTTTCCCTGTATCGATGTTCAAAAAATAATTCAAGCCAATTATGATTACTATGAACCAAAAACAAGCCATGGCAGTTCTTTGAGTGTAGGTATACATAGTCAAATCGCCAGTAGGCTTGGAAAAAAAGAAGAAGCATACAAATATTTTATCCAATCAGGAGGGATGGATATTGACGATGTGATGAACAATGCTAAAGGCGGTATTCATGCTGCAACTCTTGGAGCAACATGGATAGCTTTGATAAAAGGCTTTGGCGGTCTGGATCTTAAAGAAAACGGTTTAGCGTTTGCTCCTACTCTTCCTAATAGATGGAACAGACTCGCATACAATGTTAAATGGCATGGTCAAAAATTAAATGTAACTATTACCAAGAATATTACCAACGATCAGAAAGTTCAATTTAAGGTGGGTATTGATAATAAAACCTCAATTCCTGTGAGTATCTCAAAAGACACACTTGGAGAAGATAAATTTAGAAATCTTGAAGCCGGCAAAATTTATTCGGCAGAAAAAACTTCAACAGGCTGGAAATGGATAGATGCTGGAAAGAAAATCAATTCGCAAAGTCATCAAAATCTTGAAACTCAATTAGTATAGAATTTGTAAATAATTTTATACAAAAAACCTCCGTTTTCGTAATTTATTACTTTATCGGAGGTTTTTTGTATGATATCAGTTTTAAAGTTTCTTAAATTTCAAGATTCATCTGGGAGAAAAGTACAACCTGATTTTTGCCTCTTTTTTTGGCTGCGTAAAGAGCATGCTCTGAGTATCTGATAATTGTATCTGCTGTTTCATCAATCGCAGAAAGGAAAGGATAGCTGGAAATGCCGCTGCTTACAGTAACAGGATGCTTTTCTTCTTCTCCTTCAGGAATAAATTCCATTTCTTCTATGTCTTTTCTGATTCTTTCCGCAAAAATATAGGCATTTTCTTCTGTTGTGTTAGGAAGAACAAGGATAAACTCTTCATCGCCGTATCTTGTAAGTACATCTTCTTTTCTGGCTCTGCGTTTAAGTATTTCAGTGATTTGTTTAAGAAGCACATCACCCCATGCATAGCCATAGATATCATTTACGACTTTAAAGAAGTCAATATCCAGCAAAATAGTGGATAAAGGTAAATTATAACGTTTTGCCCTTGATAATTCTTCTTCCAACCTTTGGTGAAGGCAGCTTCTGTTGTATAAGCCCGTTAATTCGTCTGTAGTTGAAACTGTTTTAATTGTATCTTTCAGCTCTTTGATTTTAAGCATATTTGCAACACGTATCATTAATTCAGTATTATCTACAGGATTTAAAATATAATCAAAGGCTTCTGCCCTGACCATAATTTCAAGCACTTTATCAGTTGCTATAAGCAAAGGCACCGAAATTTTATTTCTTACGAGAACGTCTTCTATAACTTCCTGTTTTCCTTCCAGTATGATTAAGTCAGGGCTTAATGATTCTGCCTGTTTAATCTCATCAATTTTTTTAGCGATTACAGAGTAATCAAAGCCTTTTAAAAGCTGTGATTCGAGTTTTGATTTTCCTTCAGAATTGTAGATTATAATGTTTTTCATTTTCACACCGCCTGTTTATTCTTCTCTTTCTAAATTTTACATTTTAATTCCGATTATTATTATTTTAATAAATTTTTATAAATTTATAAAGCTTTTATTTTTTATAAACCTAAAGAGTTTTCCTGAGAGATTACAATTTTTCTTAACAATCCTTTTTTTATTTTTATAATTCCCGAAGAAGTTTGAAGTTCAAGATTTTCGGAATCAAAGGACAGCAGTTTGCCGGAATATCTGGTATTTTTTATAATTCCCGCTTCAACCATATCCCTTGCCGCATCTGCGTTGATTTCTCTAACAATAGTTCTTTCGCCGTTTTTTGTCGTTGCTCTAATCATTCCGCCAGCCGCAAATTGAATTTGACACTTGATTTCCTCCCCGTTATCAAGAATCAAAAGATCATGGCGCGGCAAATCAAAGTCAGTTCCCAGATAAACATTTGATGCTATAAAAATTATTAAAAGCTTATTTAAAATAAAATCCATAATACCTTTTATTTTAAATGGTTTTTAAATTTTTGTATCAAATAAGTAAAGTATTTATTTTAAGAAATGTATCTTTTCTCATCTTTTTTAACAGATTGTAGTATTATTTTATTTATTATGTGTGTTTGTTGAATATAGCGAAGCGGGAGAGTTGTATCTTGGCTTTACATAAATCAGGCGAACTGAAACAATCGATAGGCGGGAATGAGTCCCGAAATGACCAAATAAAAAATAATAGAATAATAAATAAAAAACATCTTGAAGAAGCATGTAACAGTTCTTTGCAGAGATCCGAAATGAGAAAAAATATAAAAAAACAACAATCTGAAAGAATAAGATTTTTAGTTATATTTTTTGTTGTATTTAGTATGGTCTTACCAAAAATATTTATTGAAAATTATAATAATCTCTTTTTTAATAAATTGACTAATCAAAATATACAAATCCCAAAAAATATTTCTTATCTGAATCAGGCTGAATCTGCGATAGCAAATAACGGGGATTTTCTTGATACAAAGTTTTTAGACGAAATCAACACTAAAAATTCGTTAATGAAGACACCTGTATTTAGCGGAAAAATGTATAACCTTACAAATCGTCTTAAATATCTTTCTGCAGGATACCCGCAGCTAAAGGCAGGGATTTTTGTATGGGATTACAATACGGGAAGATATGTAGATATTAATGGGGACGGAGTTTTCCCGACAGCCAGTATAATAAAATTACCTGTTATGTTTCAGCTGTTCAGAAGAGCTGAAAAGGGTTTAATTAACTTAAATGACAAAATAAGTCTGACAAATTGTTATGTATCAGGCGGATCAGGTTATTTACAATATTCTCCTTTAGGAACCAGACATACTTATAGGCAGCTTGCCGGCTTGATGATTCAAGAAAGCGATAATACAGCTACTAATATGCTTTTATCTTCAGTAGGAGGAATGAACGAACTTGACCGAGAAATTAAAAGATGGGGACTGAAAGTAACAAGCCTGTCAAACTGGCTCCCTGATCTTGACGGAACAAATGTTTCAACTCCGAAAGAGCTGGGAACTTTACTTTATAACATTGGAAACACAAATTTGCTTTCACTAAAAACACGAGTTGAAATTGTAGATATTATGAGCCATGTGAGAAATAATCGTTTAATTCAGGCTGGACTGGGTGCTGATGCAGGATTTATTCACAAAACAGGTGATATAGGAAGAATGCTCGGAGATGCAGGAGTTGTAGCACTTCCTGACGGTAGAAAATACATAATTGTAATAATGGTAAAACGTCCGTGGAATTCTTTTGCCGCGAAAGAGTTTATAATAAACGCGTCAAAAATCACTTATGACTCGTATATGAGGCAAAATCAGTAATTTTTTATAATTTTAGGATAATAATTGCCTGATTGTTACAAGCAGTTCATCTTGATTGAAATTCCCTTTGGTAAGGTAAGCATTTGCCCCAAAGTTTAAGCCTTTTCTTTTATCAATTTCCGAAGCAAGAGAGGTTACAAGGATTATAGGTATTTTATTGAATTTTTCCTGCGATCTTAATCGTTCTGTAAGTTCAAAGCCGTTTATTTCAGGCATTTCAACGTCTGTCACGACGAGGTCAAAATCTTCAGAGGTTATTTTCGTGAGGGCTTCAAGACCGTTAACAGCTACGGTTACATTATAGCCGGCTGCTTTAAGAATATTCCTTTCAAGGATTCTTGTAGTTAAAGAATCATCAACAACAAGTATATGTTTTTCGCTTGAATCATTAGATAAAGGGACTTTTTCGGTAACTAATCTTTTTTCTACCATTCCGAATGTTGAATAAGCAGATTTTACAAGATCTCCGATATTTAAAATAAGACAAAGCTCACCGGAACCTAATGTTGTAACTCCTGCAATATTTCTTACTCTTAATAAAGGAGGAGAAAGGTTTTTGTGGAGAATTTCCTGATCGCCTATAAGTTTGTCTACTATAAACCCAACTTGAATATCTTCTGACTGGACTACAATTACTACAAGCTTCTTATTTTTTTTCCTGCTTTCAGGCAAATCAAGTGCATCAGAAAGGTTACAAATCGGCACTGTTGTATTTTCAACAATAATTGTTTGCTTTCCTTCTTTGTAAAAAATACTTTCAGGAGAAATAAGAAGGGTTGTTTTGATAGTACTTGTCGGAATGGCAAATTTTTGATGATTAATTTCAACGAGGAAAGACTTGATGGTCGCCATTGTAACAGGAAGTTGTATTGAAACTCTGCAGCCTTCTCCTAAAGTTGATTTTATTTTAACTTTTCCGTTAAGCTGGGAAATTTTTGTATAAACTATGTCAAGACCGATTCCTCGTCCCGAAATGTCTGTAATCGTTTCTCCTGTTGAAAATCCAGACCAGAAGATTATGTTCATAATTTGTTCTTCTGTCATAGAATCTAATTCTTCTTGAGATAGCAACTGTTTTTGAAGAACTTTTCTTTTAATTGCTTCGATATTAATGCCATGCCCATCGTCAATTATTTCAATCAGAACGCTATTTTCAAGGTGATAAGCTGCAAGAAAAATCTTTCCGACCGGATTTTTCCCATTTTTAATCCTTGTTTCAGAGTCTTCTATTCCATGGTCTATAGAATTTCGTATTAAATGAATTAGTGGGGATTTAATTTCCTCAATTATTTTTTTATCAACACTTGTTTCACTGCCGGAAATTACAAACTCGATATTTTTATTTTTTTCTCGGGATATATCCCTAACCATTCTGGGAAACATATGAAAAATTGTTGCAAGAGGCAAAACCCTTACGCTTTTTATTCTTTCTTCAAGTTCATTTACTATTAAATCAAGTCTTGTATCATCTTCCTGAATAATTTTATAAAGGTAGTTCATTTTATTCGTTAAACCGGTAAGTTTAGAAGAATTTTCCTCAAAAAATACGTGAAGATTTTTATTTTGGGAATAAACGGATGACCCTGCAGGCAAGTCAGCAGATCTATAATGAAGTTTATCTTGATGCTTGAAATATTGTTTTGTTTTGTTCCATTCCCTGTGCCATTCTTCAACGGATTGAATCATCTTAGCCAATTCGGATAAATGTTCTTTTGCTTTAATTTTAGCAATAATTAATTCTCCAACCTGATTTACAAGCTGGTCAAGTTTTTTTGTGTCGACCCTGAGAGTTTTTATGGTATTACTGTCTCCGGGCTTTATTTCGTAGGAAGAGTTATCATTTTCTGCCATGAGCGTATTTTTAGATAAAATTTCCGTACCTGTGTTTGCAGTAGATAATTTTTGTGAAATAGAGTTAGCTCTGTTTGAGATTGCTTCGTAAGATGAAGTTTCTTCGTTTGATTCTTCTTCGGTAGCAGACAGTTGATTTGAAGGGGCTGATAATTTAATCATTTGGAGAAGAACAGATATCCGTTGAAGCATCAAAACAGGATTTTCCTCTGTTTCAAAAGGAGAATTATCCATTAAAATTGATGTTTCAAAACTTTCTTTTATTATTTCAATAACATCATTATTTATCGGAATATTTTTTTCTTTTGAATAAGTAAGTAATTCTGTAATTTTCTCAATGATATTTCTTATGTTTTCATTTTCGATTTTGTTTATAAAATTGTTTAATTTATTAATTACTTCGTCAAATTTCAATAAATTTTCTTGTGAATGAACAGAAAAAACAGCTATATTCTTTTTTATGAATTTTAGATCTTCATTCAGAGATTGATTTTTAGAGCTTGCATTTAAAATATCAGTTTTTAACTCTTCATCAATACTTCCATCTAAAATAAAAGTATTATCTTCTTCTTTTTTGGATTCTTGTTTTATTTGCAAATTACCGTCAATAATATCAGTGCTTTTTGATTCAGTCTGAGTGTAAGATTCATTATTTTCAAGGCCTGTAGTCAATCTTTCAAACAAAGAAGAAAATGTTTCAAAATTTTCTTCAATTTCCAAAACTTCATCAGAATTTAAAATACCTCTACCTTTAAGTGCTGCTTCAAGTTTAATTTTTATTTCTTCAATGATTCCGTTTATTCTCGGGTTATTAATTGTTTTTATTACTGAATCAAGACGTATAATAAAATGAAGCAGTTCTTCTATAGCGTCAGAGCTTGAAGAAAACACTTTAATTTTTTCTATATTAACTTTTATTTGAATTATAAGAGTTTTGTTTTCTTTTCCCAATTTTTTAATATCAACATAAGCAGGTTTTTTCATGGGTAAAGATTCATGAAGGGAAGGAGGTTTGTTTGAATAGAAATTTTCTTTGAAAGAAATATTATTTTGGACAGATGTTTCAGAAGATTCTTGATTTATTATAGTTTCAAGCAGTTTTATCATATCCGGAACTTGATCAAATGATGATTGACCCCTTGTTTTGATTGATTCTTCAACTATTGAGCTTATACAATCTACCGCTTTGCAAAGAACATCAACTATTTCCGAAGTTACAACAAGTTGGTTTTCTTTTGCCATCCCAAAAACATCTTCAAGTTTATGAGCTATATTTTGGATATCGTTTAATCCGATCATCCTTGATGCGCCTTTTAACGAATGAGCTTCTCTAAAAAGTTCAGAAATTGCCGTACTGTCTTTTGGGTTAGCTTCAAGTTTTAAAAGATTTTTATTAAGTTTTTGAATTTGCTCATCGCTTTCTTCTCTGAATATATTCAGAATTTCTTCGATTTCGCTTTCGAGGAAGTCCATTTAAGATACCTTTTATGTAGATTAGCTCTTTTTAGATTAATATTTCAGCCGGTTATAAATTTAATTCGGGTATTCTCTGCTTTTAAAACTGTCATTTGTATTGACATCAGAAGCGCCCATAACATTTTCTTTTAATGTTTTTGATACTTCTATAAGTCCACTGATGGATATAAGATTTTGTTTTATACTTGCTTCAGATTCAAGAAGCCCTTTGTCAATTTGGGTTATTGAATTGTAGACATCACCGGTGCATTCTATTTGTTGATCTGCATCTTTAACAATATTATCAACAGCATGAACAGTTTCGTTGATGGTGTTTCTTAATAAATCAATATTTTGCGCTATTTGATGGGCGAGATCCACACCGGATTCAATTTCTTTGGTTCCTTCTTCAGTTGCCATAACAGTAGAATTTGTCGCCTGTTGGATATCATAAATAAGTGAAGTAATTTTAGTAGTTGCTTGTTTGCTTTCATCTGCGAGTTTTCTGATTTCGCTTGCAACTACCGCAAAACCTTTTCCGTGTTCTCCGGCTCTAGCTGCTTCAACAGCCGCATTGAGAGCAAGCATATTTGTTTGCTCCGTAATATCTTCTACAACGCCTACGATGCTTCCTATTTGTTGAGTATGTTCGCTTAATTCAAGAATTAGTTCTGCAATAATTTCAATTTTTTGTTTAAGAGTGTTCATTTTTTCAATATTACTTTTAACGGCTTTTTGCTCTTTTACAGATAAATCAAGGGATTCTTGAGATTTATCAGCTACTTTTATGGCACTTTCTTTTGTTTTTTGAGAAGATTTTTTCAATTTAGCTAAAACAAGATCAGTGGTTTTTAAAAGCTGTAGATGTTTATTTACAAAATTTTCTTGCTGGTTTGTTTCTTTTTTAATTTCATTTGAAACAATCCCTGTATGGAATAAAGCACTGTATATAGGGTTTGTCAGAGAGTCTTTTATTGTTTTTTGGATTATTTCTATAAATAAAATCAAGATAACAGTAACAATAAGAAGTGCTATTCCCCAGTTAAGAGCGCTTTCATTATTAATTTGAACTTTATAAAGTGCTATTAGAGCTATAGAAGCTATTATCAAAATTGAGCTCTGGCTCAATAAAGATTTTAATTTAATTTTTTCTTTAAGATTTAATTTTTCAAACATTATTTTTCCTCTTTATTATTAAAGTAACTCTTTATTTGGCTAACCTAATTGTACACTATCTTTTTATTTTAAGCATTTTTTTATAGATATTTAAATCAAGTAAAACATGTAAAATTTTATTTTAGTATAAAATATAAAGTGAGAGTAAATCAACAATAATATTGAAAATCTGTAAATATCATTTAAACACTTCCTGTTTTTTGATATAACTGATAGTATAATTATATTGAATAAAATCAAGATTTGTTTTTGAATTTATTAACAGGCTCAGCAAAGTTAAATATAAATAATAAAAACTACAAATTTAAACAGGTGCCGGTATAAAAAATTTATGAAAAAGAAAATTCTATTAATAGAAGATAGCCAACTACAATTAAAGAGCCTTGAATTAACTCTTTCTAAGCTCGGGCATGAAATATTAACAGCTAAAAATGCAATAGACGGAATAGAAATTGCTTATCAGACGTTTCCTGATTTGATTATTTCGGATATTATTATGCCTGAAATTAATGGTTATCAGCTTTGCAGACTTTTAAAAAATGACGACCTGTTAAAAAGAATTCCAATAATTTTACTTACCCAGCTCAATGAAAAATTGGATAATTTCTGGGGAATAAAAGCAGGAGCCGACAGTTTTATAGTAAAGAGCGAAAATCCCGAAGATTTCCTGAATAATGTGAGAAATTTTCTTGAAAATGCTTCAACTATTTCGCAGGAAGAACGCCAACAATTTATTGAAGAAAAAAAGCTGGAAAATAAAAATATTCAGACAAGAATAAATAATCTTCTTGACCAATCTCTTATTGAATCTACCATTATAAACGAGTTTCGAAATCTTTCTGAATTTATTTATGCCACCAAAATCCTTTCAAATGAAATTTTTTCTCTTATATTTTCATTGATTGATTTTAATGCAGCAGCCATTTTTTTTAATGAAAGAGACGACAAGAAAAAGAAAACAATTAATGTGAGTCTTCAGGGGATTGTCCTTGATGATAAAGATTTCAAAGACTTTAAACAGGCTTTTTTTCTATCATGTTTTGGAGAGGACTATTATCAGGAAGAAAGTCTTTATGATTATGAAATAGTTGATAATCATACTAAAACACCTGAACTGGTGGAAGGTTTAAGTGTTTTAAAGTCTAAAATAATTATTCCAATAACTTATGCGAATAAAGTTATTGGTGGTATTGCTTTGTATCATAAAAGAAATGCCAGATTTGATTGTTCAAGAGTACTGGAAATAATTCTTCAGGAATTAAAAATATTGATGAGAATTAAATGGCTTTATTCGGAAACAAAATATCTGGCTATAACTGATGGCTTGACAGGACTCTATAATAGAAGATACTTCCAGCAAATGCTTGACAAGGAATTTGCAAGAAGTAAAAGATACAAAAATCCTCTCAGCTTAGCTTTTTTTGACATAGATCACTTTAAAAGCATTAATGATACTTATGGACACCAGTTTGGTGATAAAGTTATTGCAGAAATTTCAAAAATTATAAGAAATTCATTAAGAAAAACCGATTATGTAGCGAGATATGGAGGAGAAGAACTAGTTCTTATTCTTCCGGAAACGCCAATTGGTCAAACAATGATTCCTATTGAAAGAATAAGAATTAAAATACAAGAACATGGCTTTACTTGCGGAGAAAAACCTGTTCAGGTTACCGTAAGCTGTGGACTGGCATCAATAGAACCAGATGTAAGTACTTATGAGGATTTGATTTTAAGAGCTGATAAAGCACTATATCAATCTAAAAAAAATGGTAGAAACCAAACCACAATATATCAAGATTAAATAAAGGATTTATTGAATTTAATGGAACAGAATCTTATTGCACTAAGTGATTTTACGGAAAATAAAACATCTGAATTGTATATTACTTTTAATCTTCTGGAAAAAGTTTATGCGATTCAGGCGGAAAAAATTATTGAAATTGTCCAGCTTCCTGCTTTAACTCTTCTGGAAAAAGCTCCTGAGTATATTGTTGGACTTTTGAACTTGCGAGGAACTGTAGTCAGTGTAATAGATCTTTCGATGATACTTGGATTCCACCGAAAAGTTTACTCCGTAGAATGTCAGGTATTGATTTTAAATGTTAATAATAAAAAAATCGGCATAATTATTGATTCTGTAAAAGATGTAATGCAGTTTGAAAAAAAATTGCTTGAGCCGCTTCCCTACGCTTCAAAAGAACATACTATAACAGGTGTATATAAGGATGATAATGGTCTTATCGCCTTTCTTGACCTTGATAAAGTTATTAATAATATAGAAAATCCTGAAATTAGTGAAGAACGAAGAGCAAGTGTTTATGAAAATGATGATTTTTTGCAAAAAGTTTATTCAGGAGAGATAAAAAATGATATAGCAAGTAAATTTGCTGTAGACAAACTTTCTGTTGAAAAATTTGCGAAAAGAGCTTTAAAACTTCAAAAAGAGTTAAGAAATGAAACGGACAGCTTAAATTATCAGGAAGATTATTTTATTTCGTTTTCTTTAAACGGAGAAATTTATTGCATAAATTTAAAATTTGTTAAGGAAATAACAAAGTTAAAACATGTTAGCCTTACAAAAGTACCTTGTGTTCCTGATTTTATTATCGGACTCATAAATTTAAGGGGAGATTTTATCACTATTGTTGATATTAAAAAGTTTTTGAATATCCCAAAGGCCGATATAACTGAAAAAACAAAGATTATTGTTATAAGAACAGAAAATATGCAAATCGGAATACTTGTCGATGATATTTTTGGTATTGAAAACATTCCGAATGAAAAATTAAGTCATAATATGCATGGTAAATATGAGAAAAATAATTTTACTTCCGCGGAAATTATTTTTAATGACAAGATAATGTCTGTTTTTGACCTGAAAAAATTCCTCGAAGATGAAAGATTATTCATAGAAGATGCTGTTTAAAATAAAAAGATAAAAGGGTCTGCATTGCAGACCCTTTTATCTTTTGTAAATAATTTTTTATCCGTTAAAAGTTTCGATAATTTCGCTTACTGATTCGTTGCTTTGAATCCTTTTTATTGCTTCTGCTAAAAGCGGTGCAATACTAAGCTGGGTAATTTTTGAAGGAGTGCCGCCTTTTAAAGGAATTGTATTTGCTATTATAACTTCTTTAATAGGACTTTCTTCAAGTCTTTCGAGGGCAGGACCGCTAAAAACAGCATGAGCTGCGCATACATAAACTTCTCTTGCACCTTCTTTTAGTAATAGCTTGGCTGCTTCAGTTATAGTTCCTGCTGTATCAATCATATCATCAACTATAATGGCAATTTTGTTTTTCACATCCCCTATGAGGTGTTCGACTTGTGCTACGTTGTGAGAAAGACGTCTTTTGTCAACAATAGCAAGTGAGCAATTAAGTTTTTCTGCAAATTTTCTTGTTCTTGCAACACCGCCACCGTCAGGACTGACAGCAACCAATTCATCGGTTGAAAAGCCTTTTTGATTTATATAGTCGATTAGAACAGGCGTAACGCTGATATGGTCAACAAGAATATTAAAGAAACCTTGAAGCTGACCGGTATGAAGATCAACTGCCAAAACTCTGGTTGCCCCCGCTGTTGCAAGCAAATCCGCAACAAGCTTTGCTGTAATTGCTTCTCGTCCGGAAGTTTTTCTGTCCTGTCTTCCGTAAGCATAATATGGAATAACTGCGGTTATTGATTTTGCGCTCGCACGTTTAAAGGCATCAAGCATAATCAACAATTCCATAATATTTTTGTTAACAGGATCACATAATGATTGAACGACGAAAACATCATCGCCTCTTATGCTTTCCTGAATTCTTACATAAATTTCTCCGTCACTAAAGTTTTTGATTTGTAAAATTCCAAGATCTTCGCCGAGGTGTTTTGCAATATCCTCTGCAATTTCAGGATTTGCTCTTCCCGTAAAAATCTTGATATCTTGAATAACTTTTATTTTATTTTTTTGAGTCATTTCGCTTAGTTCCAATGCCAATTTAGTAATCCTCCGTATTCTTTAAAGGCAGTGTCAATCATCTTTTTTAATTGCACAACCCATCTTTTTTTCTACCCAATTTTCTATATTTTTTTGTTTTTCACGAGCTATTGCAAGTGAAAATTCGGGAACTTCTTTTGTAATTACAGATCCTGCCGCTATATTTGCACTGTTTTTAACAGTAACAGGTGCAACCAGTACTGAATTTGAACCTATTTTTACGTTGTCTTCAATTATGGTCCGGCTTTTCTTTTTTGAAAGCGGATCATAATTTGCTGTAATTGTGCCGGCTCCTATATTTACATTTTTTCCGACAGAAGAATCCCCGATATAGCTTAAATGCGAAATATTAGTAGAAGAATCCACAGTGGATTTTTTGACTTCGACAAAATTGCCTATTCTTACATCAGACCTGATTTCCACGTTATCTCTCAGGTGTGCAAAAGGACCGATGGTTGAATTATTCCCTAAATAAGCATTTGATATTTTTGATTGAATTATTTTTACGTTATTTCCTGTTCTAACATTGCCTTCAATAAAAGTATTCGGACCTATTATACAATTTTCACCGAAGACATTAGAGCCTTCAAAAACGCATCCCGGATAAACTATGCTGTCCCGGTCTATTTTTGTTTCAGGAGAAACAAAAGTGTTTTCAGGAGAAATAAATGTAACACCTTTGTCCATAAGATTTTTTACGGTTATAGTGTTTAAGAAGTTTGAGGCTTCTGCCAAATGTTGCCTTGAATTGATTCCAAAAATCTCTTTATTACTTTCAAGAATATATCCACAGGTTTTTAAACCTTTTTTTACCGACCAGTCAATAATATCTGTTAAATAATATTCACCCTGTTCGTTATTTGTAGTAAGTTCAAAAAATGCAGGTGATATTTTTTCCCATTCTATACAATATACACCTGCATTAATTTCTTTTATTTGTTTCTCTTCGTTGTTTGCATCTTTTTCTTCAACGATTTTTTTTATGTTTCCGGGGTTATCCCTTAAAATCCTGCCGTAGTTTGTAGGATCATCAAATAAAGCTGACATCACAGTTAGAGCAGCTTCTGATTTTTTGTGAAATTCAATAAAATTTTGGAGGGTTTGAGTAGTTAAAAGCGGAGTATCTCCGCAAAGAATAATAACTGTCCCTTTGAAATCTTTGATATCTTCATAAGCCTGGAATACAGCGTGTCCTGTGCCGAGCTGCGGCTCTTGAAGTACTGTTTTGACAATTTCGTTTTTGTATTTATTATTTAAAAAATCGGTAACTAATTCTGATTGATGCCCTGTAATAACAAAAATTTCTGACAGGTTGTTAATTTTTAAAACTGAATCTATAACTCTTTCAACCAGAGCTTTGCCTGAAATTTTGTGCAGCACTTTAGGAAGCGAGGATTTCATCCTTGTTCCTTTACCTGCTGCAAGTATTATGGCTTTAACAGAATCACTCATGTTTTCAATTTTACCCGTTGGAATAAAATTTCTTACATAAATTATTATGAAACAAACATAGTTTAATGGGCGAAATTTATGAAGTTTTATTTCAGCTCATTAATTTCTTCGAGAATTTTTTGCTTTGCAATGTCTTTTCTGTACTTCATTCCGTCAAAATGTATTAAATCAATTGTTTCATAAGCCAAATCACGCGCTCTGCGAAGAGTAGATGCTTTTGTAACTACAGATAAAACACGTCCGCCGTTTGTAATGGTTTCTTCATAGATATTTTTTGCGGTGGCAGAATGAAAAACCAGAACACTGTCATCATCAATTTCATCAAGACCTTCTATAAGTTGACCTTTTTTGAATTTATTCGGGTATCCGGAAGAAGTTAGGGTTGCACAAACAGAATGGTCTTCGCTTATATTTAAAAACTCGTAATCATCTGATAAAGCACCAATAGCCGCCGAGTACATCACCGCAAATAAATCTTCATCTAAAAGAGGAAGTATTGTCTGGGCTTCAGGGTCGCCAAAACTCACATTAATTCCGGTAAGATAAGGATTATCATGATCATCTATTATTATATTTGCTTTTAAAACCCCGCAAGAAGTCATTTTTTCGGAATTTAGACCGTCAATTAGCGGAAAGAAAATCTGATGGGCTATTTTTTCTTCAAGTTTCTCGTCCATATAAGAAACAGGCGCATAAGCTCCGATTCCTTCCGTGAGATATCCGCTGTTTCCTTCGTCTGATTTTTTGTATACATAAGCAGAAGAGAGAGGAAGGGCATTATATCCGTCTGTAATTACGTGAAAAGTAACATGTCTGCCTATTATAAAGTCTTCTATTATTATAGGTTTATACAAATTATTCAGGCAAAAAAGTATTGTGTTTTTGGCCTCGTTAAAAGATTCGCAAATAATTGTTCCTGAAGAGGAAGATCTGCTGTCAAACTTTATAACAAGGGGATAGTTAGCTTTTCTGGCGTGATCAATTGCCTGCGCTTCCTTGTCAAACGTTCCAAAATGGGCTGTCGGGATTTTGTATTTGTGAAAAAATTTCTTTGCAAAGTTTTTTGATTTTTCTATTTTGGAGAAAGCCACACCTGAGCCGAAAACAGGAATATTTTCCATTCTTAATAAATCAGCTATTCCTGAATTTATAGCGGTGTCAGACTCCACAACCGTTAAATTTATTTCGTTGGTTTTTATGAATTCTATCAGGTTTTTTGTGTCATCTTCCCTGATATCAATGAATTCGGCAAGGTCTTTTATCCCTGCATTTTTAAAAGTGCAGAAAATTTTCTCAACATTATTGCTTTGTGAGAGTTTCCAAATTATGGCGTGTTCTTTTCCGCCGGAACCTAATACTAAAACTTTCATAAATAAAAAACTTTCAACCGAATACAATTTTAATTATAGCAATAAATTTTTTTTTGTAAATTTTTGTTAATCATTTGATAAATAATTTTAAGAAAAATAAGAAATAAACATCAAGAGAATTAAAAGTTTTTAAGTTTGATATAATATTAAAAAAATAAGGATGAAAAATGACTAAAGCGCGAGTACTTGGGATACAAATTCAGCCGGAAATAGGCGATAAAAAGGCAAATCTCGATAAAGTCCAAAAACTTATCGAAGAAAATATCCGATTTGAGCCAGATTTAATCGTTTTGCCGGAAGTTTTCAATTCGGGTGTTGACCATAGATACCTTCATAAACTGGCAGAAAAAATTCCGGGCGGCCAAACAACAGAATTTTTCTCTAAAATTGCAGAAAAATATGAAACAAATATAATTTCAGGCAGCTTTATAGAAGAAATTGAAGGAGAAAGCCCTGAATACAGAAACACATCAGTTGTTTTTGACAGAAAAGGCGAAATCCTAGGCAAGTACCAAAAAATCCACATGTTTAACTATTATGGCAGCAATGAAGGCGATTATGTTTCCTGTGGCGATAAAGCTGTTGTTGTTCAAACAGATATCGGTAAAATAGGACTAAGTATTTGCTATGACTTAAGATTTCCGGAATTATACAGGGCTTTAGTTTATGCGGGAGCTGAAATTGTTACATGCGTCGCCGCGTGGCCTTATCCACGACTTGATCATTGGATTACTTTAAATAAGGCGCGAGCTGTCGAAAATACTGCTTACATGATTGCGGTTAATCAAGCAGGAAGAGTAAATCCAAAAAGACAAAATGTTGGAATGTCTATGCTTGTTAATCCATGGGGTGATGTTGTGGCTTCAGCTGGCGGAGATGAAGGAGTATTTTTTGGAGAAATAAATTTTGATTATTTGCGCAAAATTCGTGAGGAATTCCCCGTTTTGAATGATAGAAATCTCGATGCTTACAAGCTTTAGCGTCTTTGTAAATTATTTGACTAATTCAAGTAATTCTTTCATAATTTCATTAAGATGAGATCAAAAGAACATTTTTAAAAAAAAATCTTTGAGGAGTAATGGTTAAAATGAATTTAATACAAAAATTAAAATCTTATGAAAGAAAAATTGTTTTCATTAGATGGGAAGATACCGAAGAATACGGACGTATTAAATATGTCGGACGTGATTTTATAGAATTTGAAATTATCGACAGAGATAATCTTGATTATTACGAAGTGGTGCTTATTAATCCGAATTTGATTATTGAAGTAATAATCGCGAGCCCTGATTTGGATAGAGTCGTGGTGGAAGTCTGCTCAAATCTTCCTTCTCCCGATAATAAAAAAAATACGGAAGTTTATGAAAACGAAAAATCCGAGTAAAAATTTCCCCTAGCCTAAAAGCCATTTTTATGGTTTACTAGTTAAAAATATGGTAATAAAATCTCGAAAAAATTGTTTGAATTTTGGCTGGAGTGAAAGAAAAAGTTGGAAATAAAAGTTGGCGAACACTGGATAGTTAATTTTTTACATCTTTCTGTGAATATGGATACAGTACTTACAGCGTGGATTGCAATGATTGCAATTATGTTGCTGACGTTTGTTGTAACAAGAAAACTTGATATAATTCCTGACAGTTTACAAACTGTTGCCGAACAGTTTATGGGTTTTATAGAAGGAATAATAAAAGGTTATATGGGCAAAGACGGGCTTAAACATACGCCTTTAATTGCTTCGTTGTTTTTATTTATACTTATAGCAAACCTTGAAGGACAACTTCCCTGGAGGTTATTTCCTCTTCCCGGAGAACCGGCATCTCCGACAAATGACATAAATACTACATTAGCACTGGCTCTCATTGTTTCGTTTTATTATATAGGCGCAGGTATTCTGGAAAAAGGTTTCGGGTATTTTAAACATTATTTTCAACCTATGTGGTTTTTATTCCCGTTTAACCTTCTGGAAGATTTCACAAGACCTTTATCCCTCTCTTTGAGGCTTTTTGGTAATATACTTGCGGGAGAGCTGATAGTAGTTATTCTGGTAAGTATGGTTCCTTATCTGGCACCAATTCCGATGATGCTTTTTGAATTGTTTGTTGCATTCTTGCAAGCTTACATCTTTGCGGTGCTTGCAACAAATTATATAGCGGCAGCGACATCAAAGGAGCACCACTAATATTCGGTTAAGTAAAGACAACGCTAGTTTATAAAAATAATAGTTTATGGAGGAAAATTCAAATGGATGTTCAAGGTATTTCAACATTAGCGATAATTGCAGGTTTAGGACTTGCGGCTGTAGGTCCCGGTATCGGTATGGGTATCGCAACCGCTGCTGCTATTAATGCTGTAGCCCGTCAACCGGAAGTTGAAGGCAGAGCAAGAAATATGCTTCTTTTGGGTATAGTATTTATGGAAGTGCTCGTAATTTACGCAATTTTGGGCGTATTACTTTGCAAATACGTATTCAAATTATTTTAAGAAATCGTTTGTTCAAATAATAGATTGTTATTTTGAGGGCTTTAGTCCGAAGAGTCAGTCCATTTGACTGTTTGCGTTATTAGGCAGGTTCTTCGCTTCGCTCAGGATGACAGAGGAAATTGATTTAAAGGCGAAAAATGAATTCAGAAAATCAAAATCATAATATGAAAGCAATCAGCACAGTTGCAAAACCTGTAAATCTCCCTGAAAAAAAGGATGAAGGCGGGCTGTTAACAATTAACGGTACGCTGGTTGTAATTGTTGTAAGCTTCATTATATTTGTTGTTTTGATGCAGAAGATTTTCTATGGTCCGATCACAGAAATCAGACGCAAGAGAAGCGAATATATCAAAAAGATGATAGACGAAGCTGATCAGGCTTTTCTGGAAACTGAAAAACTTAATAAAGACTACCAGTTAAACATCAAAGAAGCTCGTAAAAAAGTTTCCGAACAGACTAAAGAACAGATGAATGAAGCAAACGAAGAAAAAAACAAAGTTCTGGATGATAAAAAACAAGAAATTTCCAAGTATTTAGGTGAACAAAAAAAAATTATTCAAAATGACAAAGCTCAGGCTATTGAAGCTCTTAAAAGTCAGGTTATGGATTATGCGTACAGAATTTCAACAAAAATACTCGGAGAAGAAGTTTCAATGGAAGGGTTAAGCCCTGAAATAGTCAATAAAGCGATTTGTGAAACCGAAAGGTAAAATTTATGGCTGAAACAGCACTTAATTTAAAATATTCACCAAGCCAGACAAAAGAAATCACTCTGGTTAAAAACAGTACTGATGTTTCGGAAAATAACGCCATGAATATTATTCTTCATTCAAATGTGCTGAATTTTGTTATTGTTGTTATATTGATAGTCTGGTTAATCAAAAAAGCAAAAATATCCGAGCTTTTAGCTAAAAAACAGCAAGAAATTGCCGAGTTAATTAAAAACGCTGCCGAAGAGAAAAAAATTAAACAAAATCAACTTTTGGTTACTAAAACTAAAGTTAGTAATGTTGAACAGGAAGTGCAGAAAATTGTTGTTGAAGGAGAGCAAATTGCGGGCAATCTCTCTGAAAGCATTATATCTGATGCGCAAAAACAGGCTGAAGATATGCATAATAAAGCTGTGATTTCTGTCGGTAATGAAAAGCAATTGGTTTCCCGTGATGTTATAGAAAAAATCACAGGTGCTGCTTTTTTCATCGCAGAAGAGCACATCAAAAATTCAATCGATGACAGGCTTCATAAAAAATACATCAACGAATTTATAGAAGATCTCGACGCAGTACAAAATTAGGATTTGGAACAACAAATAATGAGTGATACAAATACATTTGGATTATCAATAATAGCTGACAGGTATGCACTGGCATTTATGGAATTGGCTGAAAAGCACGATTTGTTTGATAAATTTAACTCTGATCTTGCGCTTATTAAAGAAACTATTAACGCCAATAAAGACCTGAAGGACTTTCTGGAACACCCTTTGATTCAGTTAAATGATAAAAAAGATGTCATTGACAGGATTTTCAGGGAGAGTGTTTCTATATATACACTGAATCTGGTTAAATTATTGATCGATAAAAATCGGACTCATATCATAGCCCTTCTTACAGATCATTATAAATTACTTCTTAATAAGAAGCGTAATATTTCAACTGCTCAAATAATTACAGCTGTTGAAATAGATGAAGATACTAAAAATAGAGTTAAAGAAAAGCTTGAAAGAGTGTTTAGTCAGACTATAGAAATAGAAACAATAATAGATAAAGAAATAATTGCCGGTATGATTGTAAAAGTAGGCGATAAAATAATTGACGGAAGTATAAAAACCAAGTTTGAAAATATGAAAAAACAAGTAATCTAATCGATAATCAATATAAAAGAGGTAAAAAGGTATGCCAAGCATTAGACCTGATGAAATAAGTTCAATTATCAGAAGTAAAATAGAACAATACGAAAGTAGTCTTGAAGTTGCGGATATTGGAACTGTTATAGAAGTAGGGGACGGTATTGCAAGGATTTATGGTTTAAGAAAAGCAATGTCAGGAGAGCTGGTAGAGTTCGAAGATGGTCATGAAACCTACGGATTAGTATTAAACCTTGAAGAAGACAATGTTGGCGTTGTAATTATGGGTGAATACATTCATATTAAAGAAGGTATGGTTGTAAAAACGACAGGCAAAATCGCTTCTGTACCGGTTGGCGATGCAATGATAGGCAGGGTAATCAATCCTCTCGGCGAGCCTTTGGACGGTAAAGGACCTATTAATTGCACAAAAACAATGCCAATTGAAAAAGTTGCTCCCGGTATTGTCGGAAGAAAATCAGTTCACCAACCGCTTCAAACAGGATTAACGGCTATTGACGCTTTAACTCCAATAGGAAGAGGACAAAGAGAATTAATTATCGGGGACAGGCAGACAGGCAAATCTGCAATAGCAATCGATACAATTATTAACCAGAAAAATTCCGGCGTTATTTGTATATATGTAGCAATAGGTCAAAAAACAAGCACTATTGCGCAAACAATTAAAACTCTTGAAGAAAATAAAGCTATGGATTATACAATAGTAGTTGCGGCATCAGCTAATGAAACAGCACCGTTGCAGTATATTTCGCCTTTTGCAGGAACTACTATCGGTGAAGAGTTTATGGAACAGGGCAAAGATGTTCTTATAATTTATGATGATCTTACCAGACACGCATGGGCGTATAGAACAATGAGTCTTTTGCTAAGAAGACCACCTGGAAGAGAAGCTTATCCGGGAGATGTTTTTTACCTTCACTCCAGACTGCTTGAAAGATCCGCAAAGCTTTCCGATAAACTTGGAGCGGGAAGTTTGACCTCTTTACCTATTATTGAAACACAGGCAGGCGATGTCAGCGCATATATCCCTACAAATGTTATCAGTATTACCGATGGACAGATTTTCTTGGAGTCTGACTTGTTTAACGCAGGAATAAGACCTGCAATAAACGCAGGTATTTCTGTATCAAGGGTTGGCGGAGCAGCGCAAACACCTGGTATAAAGTCAGTTGCAGGAAAATTGAGACTTGATTTGGCTCAATATAGAGAGTTAGAAGCGTTTTCACAGTTCGCAAGTGATCTTGACAAAGCGACTCAAGACCAGTTAAAACGTGGTCAAAAACTTATTGAAGTACTTAAACAGCCTCAATACCAGCCTTTATCAGTGCCTGAGCAGTATACAATACTTTATGCAGTTAACAAAGGTATTCTTGATGATGTTGAAACTGACAGAATAGCTGAATTTAAAAGAGAATGGTTTATCAATCTCAAAGGAATTATTCCTGAGATTCAGCAAAAATTAGCTTCTGCTCAGAAACCAAGCGAAGAGGATGTTAAAACAATTGAAAATGAACTTAAAAAGTTTAAAGAAACGCGTTTTGCAGACTAGTCAACAGTCATTCTGAAGAGTCCGGCTGAAGAGCAACGAGAGTGAATTAAAAATGGCCAATTTAAAACTTATAAAAACAAGAATAAAAAGTGTTAAAAACACTCAAAAAATAACACAGGCAATGAAAATGGTTGCGGCTGCAAAAGTAAAAAAAGCCGAAAATCAGGTTAAATCATCAAGGCCGTTTTCGAATGAGCTTGCAAGATCTTTTACAAAACTGATAGCTGCAAAACCGGAAATTGACAAGGAAAAAGTGACTTCTTTAAATCCATTGGATAATTATCCGGAACTTTTAAAGCAAAGAAAACTTGAAACAGTCGGTCTGATGGTAATTACATCAGATAAAGGGCTTGCAGGTGCTTATAACGCAAATGTTGTGAGAAAAGCAGTTTCTCGAGTAAGAGAAATATTAAGAGAAGGTCTGAATGTAAAGCTTTTTATTGTCGGGACAAAGGGTGTTCAGGCATTAAAAAAATATAATATTGAAACTATTAAGACTTATACCAAGCTTCCGGCTATTGCAACACCTGGTGGGTGCTCAGTTATAGCGGAAGATCTTGCTGAAAGCTACGTGAATAAAGAAATTGATAAAATTGAAATTATAACAACACATTTTAAATCAACTTTATCGTATCAAGTTCAGCTCTGGCAGCTTTTGCCGGTAATCATTGCTCCTGAAAAAGGCAGTGAAGAGAAAGAGCAACAAAAAATTGAGCCTGAAATGCTTTTTGAGCCTAATATAGAAACAGTTTTACAAAAAATTGTTCCTCTTTATTTTACAAACAGAATTTTTCAAGCAATGACAGAAGCTTCCGCAAGTGAGCTGGCAGCAAGAATGCAGGCAATGTCTGCGGCGACGAATAATGCAAGAGATATGATTAAAATACTTACTATTGATTATAACAAAGCAAGACAGGCTTCTATAACGCAGGAGCTTCTTGAAGTTGTCAGCGGAGCGCAAGCTCTTGAGGGCTAAAAGTTATAACTATTAAAGAATAAATTTGCTACTGTTTATTAATTTTATATCTCATATTTCATTACATCTCTAAAGTAATCAAATCTGGACAGGTAAAAATTAATAAGCGTGTTAATATTTTCCGGAGTTGAAGACCAGGAAAGACCGGTGTTTTTGTCATATATAAAATCGTTCAGGCTAAGTTGATAATTATATTGCATAGCAAGATCCAGCCATAAATTATTGAAATGCTCATTTTCTTTGTATTCAGGCAAATTCGATTTATAGTAAGGAAAACTGTTAATACATGTATTAAAGAAATTTTTCCGACCGTAAAACTCAAGATATTTTCTGCGCGGTTTAAAAGCGTCCTGATTTTCAAGAACAGTATGAATAGTGTCTGCTAGAGATTCTGCAGTGAATTCAGGGGCGCAAAGTCCTGCACCTTCAGGGAAAGCAAAATCATCTCCCCTAAGATATTTGTTAAAATCTTTAAAATAAACTATAGGTGTATTGCAACTCATTGATTCATGCAATGAACGATTTTTGCCTTCAACTAAAGTTCCTAATATTGTTAATTTGGCTCTTGAATAATATTCGGGAAGCTTGTGGTAATCAACTCTGGGAATAAGATCGATGTAGTCTTTCGGAACATCGAGAATCGATTCTACCTTTTGAATCTCTGCTTTTTCCTGTTCATCAATTCCTTCAAAGTTTGAACCAAAGTCTTTGCCGATTATTAGAGACATTTTTATTGTTTTTTCAGGATATTTTTGCCTGTATATTTTTAATGCTTCGGCTATTATCGGAATATTTTTAAGGTCTATAAATCTTGATATGCACAAAATATCAATATCTTTAGCTTTATTAATTTCAGTTGGAGCCATTATATATTCGTTTGTATAATCCGAATCTTCAAACGGGATAAGTATTTTATCGGCTTTATCCGGATGGTTTTTTCTGAACCATTCTTCTCTTTGAGGGTTTTTATATAATGTAAAATAAGCGTCCGCTGATTCTGACCATGGATAGCCGCAGCACATAGAATAAGCCATTGACAGGAAAACATCTTGAAGTCTGGGATTAATTTTGTACAGGAAATCAACACCCTGACTAAAAATTATGCCTTTTAGAAACTTACCTTCGTAAAAAAGAGGCGGTAGCAGCACAAAAGATACAAGATGTTTGTGATAAACAGTATCACCTTCGAAGATTTCATTTGTATGATCATTTAAATCTGAATAAATTTGGTCTAAAGGTTTGTCAATATTGGGATTAGTATAATATTGCTTCATTTTATGATAATTAACCCAGTTAGGCATATATCTTCTCCAAATAATTTATATCAAGATAATAATAATCTTGAAAGCGGGTTTTGTAAACAGTTTCTTACTGGAGTTTAACGTCTTTAAAGAAGTTTTCCGCGATTTTCTGCTTAAAAGTTCCATTTTTGTTTAGTGAAACTATAAGTTCGCTTTTACTTGTTTCAGGATTTACAACAATTCCTATCATTCCGTCATAGGTTGTTTCAGAGCTGAGTCCGGAAATTTTTACTTTTATTTGTGCATAAGGAATGGACTGATTAAAGGCGTTAAAATTTCCTTTAGGCATAATTTCAAGTTTGTTTAGTTTTATACCTGGCGAAGATATTTTTGAGGCATAATCCGTAAGCTTTTGATGAAGTCTGCCTGTTTGAATATCATTTTTTGAAATATTCATAGCCCATCCCGGATCTATTATTGCCATATATTGACCTGTTTTTGGATGTTCTGCAACTACTGCCGTTACTCCTATTACGTTTAAGGCTTTTGTAACTGTATAAGTATTAAGAATTTTTGAAAAATCGGCAATTTTTTCAGCTCTTTGTATTAATTCCGATTTTTGCGGGTGAAGTTGCACGCTTACAACGTTTTTAAGAGAAAATACACCGATTGCAGCCATTATAATTAATATAGCAAATCCTACAGATGTTGTTATTATGATTTTCGAAAATTTCATAGTTCTCTCCATCTCAAGTTTGGTTGTCTGGCGGCAAGTGTTTCATCCACTCTTGATACAGGCGTTTTGACGGGTCGTTCAAGCACAAGTTCAGGGTCTTCGTTGATTTCCTCATTGATTTTTTCCATAATTTCAATAAAATTATCCAAAGTTTCTCTGGATTCGGTTTCTGTCGGCTCAATCATCATTGCTTCATGTACAATCAACGGAAAATAAACTGTGGGCGGATGGATATTTGAATCCATTAGTCTTTTTGCAATACCCATTGTGTTTACGCCTTTTTCTTTTTGAATATCGCCTGAAAGTACAAATTCATGCATACAAACTTTGTCGTAGGGAAGTTTATAAGTCTTTTTAAGCTTTTCTTTAAGGTAATTAGCGTTAAGTACAGCATCTTCACTAACCTGTCTAAGCCCTTTTCCTCCCATCATAAGAATATAAGTGTAAGCCCTTACAAGCACCCCGAAATTTCCGTAATATGCTTTAACTTTTCCAATGGTATCTTTTAAATCGAAGTTTAAATAATATTTTTCGTTGTTAAAACTTACAACAGGCACAGGCAAAAAGCCGGACAGCTTTTCTACTACCCCTATAGGTCCTGCTCCGGGTCCGCCTCCGCCATGAGGAGTGGAGAAAGTTTTATGCAAGTTAAGGTGAACTATATCAAATCCCATAATCTTCGGGTTGGTGATTCCCATTATTGCGTTCAGGTTTGCACCGTCGTAATAAAGAAGAGCTCCGGATTCATGGACAAGTTTTGAAATTTCAAGTATTTTTTCTTCAAAAAGCCCGAGCGTATTGGGATTTGTCATCATGATAGCGGCAGTTTCGTTATCGAGAACTTTTTTAAGTTCTTCTACATCAACAAGACCGTCAGAATTAGATTTGATTTCTACTGTATCAAAGCCGCACATTTTTGCTGTAGCAGGGTTTGTCCCGTGTGCAGAATCAGGAATAATTACTTTAGTTCGTTTTTCTCCGATTTTTTCAAAATATTTTTTTACAATAAGCATTCCTGCAAGTTCGCCGTGGGCTCCGGCTGCCGGTTGCAAAGAAATTGCATCCATACCGGTAATTTCTTTAAGATTTTGCTGAAGCTCATACATTAATTCCAGCGAACCCTGCGCATATTCTTCGTTTTGTTCAGGGTGGGTATTTGTAAATCCGTCCAAATTTGCTGCAAATTCGTTTATTTTCGGGTTATATTTCATTGTACACGAACCGAGCGGGTAAAATACGTTATCAATAGAGAAATTTTTGTGTGACAGATTTGTAAAATACCTCATTACATCAAGTTCTGTTAATTCAGGCAATTTAATTTGTTCTTTATTTAAAAGATTTTCAGGAATAAATTCAGACAAATTCTTTTCTGCAACACCGGAGGCAGGAAATTTTATTCCTCTTCTGCCGGCTTTGCTTTTTGTATAAACTGTTTCTGCCATTTCTCGTATCCTTAATTAAACTTCAGGACATTCGTATATTAGCACAAACTTTAAAAGCTGTCTTGCCAAAGCTTGTGCAAGCTATTTTGGTTGCAATGGCAAGTTTTTAAAAAGACCGGCTCTTAATCTGTTTCGTCAAAAATACGAGGTGTGTTTTGTTTATCAAATTTGTAGGCAGACAAAGCTTTTACAGTTTTAGCAGTTTTGTTTATTTCAGTTGATAAATAATGCTTTTTTTCTTGAATAAGTCTGAGATTTTCTTCTTCAATCTTATTAACCTGTTCAGAAATTTCTTTTAAATCTTCTTCATTACCTGTTTTAGATAAAGAAATTAATTTTTGAATAAATATATCTTTCTGCTCAAGAAAATCCTGCAAATTTTCGTTAAAACTGTCAAAATCATCTTTAGGAAAATTATTAAGCATTAAATTTATTTGAAGATTTAATTCCAAAATTTTTTCATAAAGATTTTTCATTTCTTTTATCATGCTTTTCGGATTGAATCCTCTTCGTCTTCTTCATCATCCAGCATGTTTACGCTTGATTTTTCTCTGTTGGCAATTCTTATAGCTTCTTCCCATGTTGATTTTAGGTCTTTCAAGTGGATAAGAACTTCATCAATCATAGCAACGTCTTTTTTCATGTTTGCCTGCACCAGTCTAAAGTGCATATATTCATATAAATTATAAAGATTAACAGCTGTAGCCCCGCCAATTTCCATATCAAGTGTGTTCATAAATTCGGCAACGATTTTTTGCGCCCCTATAATATTATTATGAACTTCTTGAATATTTTTGTTTTCAAGTTCTTTTTTAGCTTTATTCAAAAACTGAATAGCTCCGTCATAGAGCATAATTAGTATTTTTTCAGGACTTGCTGTTTGAATTTGGCTTGTTTGGTATTGTTTAAGATATGGATTCATTAATTAACCTTTTAAACTCATTCCCTCTTTATCTTAGCAAGTGTGTATTTAAAGTCTAGCACAAGCAGGTATATATATTTATTTTAAACTTTTCTAAAATAAATTTCTCCTACAGACGCATTATATTCTTCTGTCAACCAAAATTCCAGAAGCTGTTTTGCTCTTTGAAACAAGATGTAAGAGATCATTTGGCGAAATGGTTTCGATAATGTTGCCTGATTCTCTGTCAATTAGCTCTACCATGTCGTTTGATTGATTAAACAACACTTTGAATTTATTTATTTTGTTAGATTTATTAAGAAATTCCGGAGAATTTTCGTCAGAAAGTTCATCGGAATTGTTTTCTTGGGTATTCTGTTTTTGAGAATTTTGTTTATTTTTGCCGTCAGCCTGAACTTTATGGCTTCCATCAAGTTTTTTCACAAAAGTTTTTGCCTGCGTTTGAGCAGACATTTCCGCCTGAATATTCAATTCGGAAGGAAGTGTGATTTTGTAGCCGGCTTCTGTAAATGATATTCCGTCAAAAGGCATTATTGTCTAATTCCTGTTTTCTCAGATTTCTGAGTAAATGGTTTAAGCACCTCTTAAACTAAGCATAGCAAGAAGCAGATTTTTATCAAGATGTCTTATATGCATTTTTATACTTTTACTGGGAGCTTCATTTATATTTTTTATAGTAGTGTTTTTTAGTTTTTCTGCTGAGGCTTCATCTCTTTTTTCTGTATCTTCTTCCGTTGCTGTTGAAGATGAGCGCTTAATTTCAACAAGACTGTTTTTATTCACACTTTGAGCCAGTTTTTCTTTTTTATCATTAAGATCTTGCTCTTTAGTTTTTATGTTATCTATTATGTCGTTAAGTTTTTTAACAGATTTGTCTTGTTGTTCTGTTGTTGCCGTTTCAAGGTTTTTAATGTCAGAAACTTTTATTTCTGCAAGAGAAACAGCTTCTGTTTTGCTATCAGGAGCATTTTTTGTATTATCATCTGTTGCTTTAATCAAACTTGTGCCGTTAAAAGAAGTTTCTTTTGCAATTTGGTTAATTTTGTCATAATTTTCATTAATTTTTTGTCCGAAAACCTCTTCTGTATTTCCTTTTTCAACATTAGTTTTAATATCCGTAACTAATGAAGCTATTTTGTTGAGGGACTCATTAGTAATATCAATAGCTGTAGATTGGCTCTGAATATTTTCAGACGAACTTTGAGCAGTATCAGGCTTTTGCGATGAAGCTTCAAACACATCATTAACCACAGGCTCTTTTACTGTAGAGTCTGTTGCTTTAGTATTATTTGTTTTTTCAGCCGTTCGTGCTTCTTCAGCCAATTTTGTCTGGAGAGCGGAATCTATTCCATAAGACCTACTTAAGTCATCCATGGCAAACGACATATTTTGTACTCCAACAACCAATTCCGTAAATTAATTTGATAATTCAATGATAAAATATGCATACTGTTGACAAAACTTATAAAAACTATATACCCTTTCAGGGGAATTACAAACATGTTTTTAAGAACATTTTACATGTTGTAACGTTAATCTTAAACAAACGGTAATGGCCTTTTTTGAGAGGAAGACCATTTATGCATAAGAAATTTTACCGAGAATTTTTTTGTATTTAGCGCCTGTGCAGGAAGGCACGTTATTTGGAATTTTATAAAAAGTAGTATAGGCTAACATAGCAAAAGCCAGAGCTTCCTTGAATTTGTCTGAAACTCCAAAGTCTTTGTGGCTCAATATTTTTACGGATTTTCCGAAATATTTCCCCATCCTTTTCAAGAGTTGCGGATTATAAGCTCCGCCTCCACCTATAATAAGCTCGTCAATTTTTGTTTTAGGGAAAATAAACTGATCATAAGCATTAAAAATAGTTTTTGCGCTCAGGGCAGTTATAGTTGCCATGATGTTGTAAGGATTTGGAGGTGCTTTTAAGAGCATTTTTTCTACATATTCAGGAGAAAATAACTCTCTCCCCGTTGTTTTTGGAGGGATTAGGCTATAATATTGTTCGTCAAGCAGATAATTAAGCCAGTTTTCATCAATTTGCCCCGCTGCTGCAAGTAATCCGTCTTTATCATAAGCCTGATTGAAAAATTTTCTTGCACAATAATCAATCATTACGTTTCCCGGCCCGGTGTCAAAAGCAAAAATGTCGGCATTAGGGCTTATTACAGTAACATTTGCCATTCCTCCGATATTTTGGATTGCTCTAGAGATTGTGCTTGATTTGAAAAGAATTTCATCGGCAAAGCACACGAGCGGTGCGCCCTGACCTCCTGCGGCAATGTCTGCCGGTCTGAAATCAGAAATAGTGGTTATTCCTGTTCTTTCTGCAATAATTGCAGATTCGCCTATTTGCAGAGTGCTTTTTTTAGTAAATCCGTTTATAAATTCATCAATCGGTTTATGATAAACAGTTTGACCGTGAGAACCTATTAAATCAACTTCTTTGGGAGTAATTCCTGCTTTTTTTATTACTTCCAGAGCCGCTTGAGCAAAATATTCTCCTATAACAAAATTCATCCAGCAAATTTCTTCGATGGAGGCTTTATTTTCAAAGATTTTGAAAATATTTTGTTTTATATTTTCCGGATAATCCCAAACAAGAGTGCTTAATATTTCAAACGAAAAATCAGGGAATGAGTTAATTCTGACAAGGCATGCATCTATACCGTCAACAGAAGTTCCTGACATTAATCCTATTACGAGCTTAGGTTTTAACGCTTCCGCCATTATTCCAATATGTCTTCAATGACGTTCAGTTCTGCTTTATCAGCTTTTTCCAGAGCTACGTAAGTTAAATATGCACCAAGCGCAATCGCCTTAGGGTCTAAATTCGTCTGTTGAGCAGATTCTATTATTAATGCGTTAACTTCAGGATTTTCTTCCTTGATGTAGTGAATCATTTTTTTTCGCCAGTCGGCTACAGTAGGAAGAACTTCTACCAGTATTGATTCTTTTATCTCTTCTGTAATTAATGGAAGCAATTTATATAATACCTCTTTTTATTGCATAACTTTAATCATGCACAAATTTAATTATATTAATAAAATTTATAATTGTCATACTTTTTTTAGATTATTATTATGATTTTAATTCTGAATTTAATATTTGGTTGATTATTAAAAAAACTTAATAATTGAGCATAAAAAAGAAAAAACATGGCAATTTTTTATTATTTTTATACTTTATATATTTAAGAGGTAGAGATAAAAAAATAAGAGAACGTGGGGGAATTTGGAATGGCATTAGAAAGTGTAAAAAAACAAGATTCAAGTTTGTCATGGGGGCAAACAAGAGCTAATCTTCGCAAAGAGCAAAAAACAAATACCGTAGAAGATGCTATCTTTAAAAATTTACAAAAAGAAAAAGATGCTCAGAAAAAAGGAATCAATGACAATGATTTTGAATATAAAATTGAAAATGGGTATACTTTTGAAGAACTTGACCAAGCTTTAGAAAAATTGACTAATGAAAAAATTGACGATAAAAAACTTCAAACCTATCTTGAAAACGAAAAAATAATCCAACAAAATAACACGAGTAAAATGTTTGCAGATAAATCATTTAACTTGAAAAAACTTTTGGATTCGGTTAAAGAATCTGCTGTGAAACCCACAGAAGTAAAATCAGAAGGGAAAACTACCCCTGCATCAGCAAAGGCAGTTGAGGCTAGTGGCAGCAAAAAACCTTTTGGAACTACAGTCAAACAAACAGAAGCTGCCGCAAGCGCAGCTGCGTTGCCTGCAAAACCTGAAAAAGTTGTAAATAAAGTTGTTACAGATAATAAGCCTGCAAAGACAACAGACAGCAAAGATGATGGAAATATATCTTTTGGAGAAAAAGCAAAAGCATTTGTTGGCGGCGTTGGAAACTT
Source organism: bacterium (assembly GCA_037147175.1). Lineage (NCBI taxonomy): Bacteria > bacterium. The sequence goes on along the minus strand of JBAWVS010000004.1, from coordinate 8,067 downwards.
TTTTAAAGGAATGTTTTGTGATGAAAAAGGATTTAGTCTTGGCAGAACAGCTGCAACAGTTGGTACTGTTGCAGCTGTTACTGCTGCTGCAGCAGGTTTTCTAGGCGCTACAGCGGCAGCTGTTGTGGCTTCTCCTGTCGTAATTGTAGGGGCAGCTGTTGTTGGAACAGCAATAGGAGCAACTCAACTTGTTAAAGGAGTAATGAAAGCAAATAATGCAAAAACGGATAACGAAGCCAAAAACGCTTATAGTGAAATGGGTTCAGGAACTACAGGGATAGCATTATCCTTATTAGGCGCTAAAGCAGGCTTAAAAATGGCAGGAAAAACTTCCGGTTCACCCGTAGGAGAGTTTACAGAATATACGGAAGTATCATCAAATCCGGTAACGACACAAAAACTATTACCCTCGCCTAAAGCGCAAAAACTATTGACTCCGCCCAAAGCGCAAACAACAAATGCTCCAGTCGAACCTCCAGCACCTGTGCAACCATCAGCACCAGCCAAGCCGATAGCGCCAGTAGAACCAAATGTTATAGAAACGACGCATGCTAATGGACAAATAGCTTCAAAGACTATATATGCTGATGCTGCCAAAACAGAGCCTATTAGAAGAATTGAGTTTAACAGCAGTGGCGATATAACGGCTACTTATATAAAACAGCCTAAAGGTACAATAAAAATATCCAAATCGATTTGGCAGGGGCAGCCTCTAAACGCAATTGAAATAAAAGGACCCAATGGACAAACATTAGTTGTTAAGTCAGTGAAAAACCTTAAGTATAACTCAGAACTAAAGGCAATCACCTTGAACGGTAAAACGCAAAAGTTTATGGATATTAATAGTAACGCGCCTGAATATAATCAAAAAATCAATCAAGTTATGACAGATGCTACAAAAGATGAAAATTATACAATACCAATAGAAGAATTATTCGAAAAAACTAACGCTTTATTTAATAGATATACAAAGAAATAGTAAATCTTAATTTAAGCAGGTTAGAAATTCTTCTAACCTGTTTGCTTTTTCTTAATATCCAGAGCTGCGTCATAAGCAAGGATATATGCGCTGCATGCTTTATAATTTTTTAGATACCAGGCACAGTTTTCTTCAAGACAAAGCTGTGTAACTTCTTTTCCTGCGCTGATTAAAGGGCAAATTTGAACACTACTCATTTATTTTCTCCTACATTAATAACCCTTATTTTAGCAGTTTTATTTTTTTACGGCGTAGATGATTTAAAGGATTTTTTTGTAAAAATATTTTAATTTAAACTAGTCTTCTGAAGCTTTTTCCTGTATTTCGTCAGCTTCATGTATAACTTTTTTTATTTCATCATCTGTCATTTCTTCGTTAGAAGTGTGAATTTTGATGGAAATACTGTTTCGGAAAACAAGATACATTGAGATTATGACGAAAGCCCATAAAAGAGATGCCTGAACGTAATTTATTATGGGAGCCTGGAGTCTTGTTGCTATTACTTCATTCCATCCCGCCATAACTAACCAGACAGGAAAGACGATAAATCCAAAAAACAGACAAGTTGAAATAAATCCTACTAATAAAAGTCCTGATAAGCCGTGTATTTGAAATATTTTGAAATTTTTGTTCATAAGCATCCTTGATAAAAATTATCGGGAAATTAATTTTAAGAAATCATTTTCATTTAAGATTGTAACATTTAATTTCAAAGCTTTCTCATATTTTGAACCGGGGTTTTCTCCAACCACCACATAAGAAGTTTTAGCGCTTACACTGCCTGTAACTTTACCGCCAAGCTTTTTAATTATATCACCAGCCTTGTTTCTGTCCATAGACTCTAAAACCCCTGTTAATACAAAAAATTTGCCAGCCAGCGGTTGTTCTCCGACTGTTTGTTGTCTTTCTTCTTCAAGTTTTACTCCTAAATCTTCAAGTTTTTTTAGCATGGACATGACATTTTGATTTTCAAAATATTTTACAATGCTTTGTGCTATTTTTTCACCAATACCCTCTATGGAGGAAAGTTCTTCAATAGATGCCGATTTTAAAAGTTCAACAGAATTGAAACTCTGGCTTAGAATTTCAGCGGTTTCTTTTCCGACATATTTTATTCCCAGAGCGTTTATTAAATTAGCAAGAGGACGAATTTTTGAGGAATTAATAGCATTTATGATATTTAATGCCGATTTTTCTGCCATTCTATCCAGAGAAAGCACATCTTCCATTGTTAGCGTATATAAATCAGCAGGGTCTTTCACTAAATCTTTTTCGATAAACTGCGCAACAAGAGAGTTACCCACTCCGTCAATATCCATAGCTCCTCTGCTAACCCAGTATTCCAGCCATCCCTGAAGCTGTGCTTTGCAGCCTGCAAGGTTAGGGCAGTATGTGATAACTTCATTTTCTTTTCTTTCAAGTTTTGTTCCGCAGGAAGGGCAAACGTCAGGATATTTGAAAGGCTGGCTTAAGGCCCATCTTTGAGATACATCCACTCCGATTATTTTTGGAATGATTTCTGCGGCTTTTTTTACCCATACTTTATCGCCAATTCTGGCGTCCAGTCGTTCTATTTCATCTGCATTATGAAGACTTGCCCTTGAAACAGTCGTCCCTGCAAGCTTTACCGGTTGAAGAACTGCAACAGGAGTTACTGCTCCTGTCCTTCCTGTATTTATTTCTATATCAAGAAGGGTTGTTAAAGCTTCTTCAGGAGGAAATTTATAAGCTATTGCCCATCTTGGAGCTCTTGATGTATAACCGAGTTCTTCCTGTGTTGGGATGTCGTTAATTTTTATAACTACACCGTCTGTTGCGTAGTTAAGTTCAAATCTTTTTTCCTTCCAAAATTCACAAAATTCGATAACTTCATCGATATTATTGCACAATTTGCTCGTGGGGTTGGTTTTGAAACCTAATTTTTTAAAAAGTTCCAGAGTTTCTTTGTGGGAGGAAGGATTGTGGTTTCCCTCCACAATTCCTGCGTAAATAAAAATATCCAGATCTCTTTCCTGAGTGATTTTGGGATCAAGCTGTCTTACTGAGCCGCTGCCTGCATTTCTCGGGTTTGCAAATTCAGGCTCATCATTTTTTCTGCGTTTTTCATTAAGTTTTTCAAAGGAAGAAACCGGCATGAAAATTTCTCCACGCGCTTCTATGAATTCCGGGACTTCTTTAACTTCTCCGGAATAGAGCTTTAGGGGTATGCTTTTTATAGTTTTTAAGTTTACGGTGATGTCTTCTCCGATTTTGCCGTCGCCTCTGGTTGCACCTCTTACAAAAAGCCCGTTTTCATAGCTTAAAGAGATTGCCAGCCCGTCAATTTTTAGTTCGCAGAAAAGTTCTATGTTTTTTTCATCGGAAAAAGCTTTTCTTATGCGGTTATACCAGTCTGTTAAATCTTCTTGCGAGTAAGCGTTATCAAGGCTAAAAAGTCTGTATTTATGTTTAACCTGCTCAAATTTTTCTGACGGGACTTCTCCGACTCGTTGAGTCGGGCTGTCAGGCGTTATAAATTCCGGATATAAATATTCAAGTTCTTTTAATTCGTTAAACAGTCTGTCATATTCGCTGTCAGGGACTTCAGGGATGTCTTTTACATAATAAAGATAATTATGATAATTTATTTTATCGCGCAAATCTTTAATTTTTTTTTCAATTTCCTGTTTTGTTAAACCCTGCAAACTCATTCCAAAATATTTCCTTCACTGTATGTAAATTTGTCATTGCGAGGAGAACTGAAAGTTCGATGCGGCAATCTAATACATTATGAAGATTTTACTATAAAAATGGTTATGCCATTAGATTTTTTATGCTTTTAAATCTAATTTTTTAATGTCATCTATTGTGCCTCTTACATTGACCAAAGGCACATCAGTATCCTTAAAAAAAGAAATAATGTCTGATCCTGGGTAGGTTTTCATTTTGCTGGCTTTAGAAACATCTACATATGACCCTTTGTCATTTAAATTTGGTAAAAATATAGCTGATCCTAATCTAATTGCGTCCATAATTGTTTTCCTTTTCTTTTATTAAATTATTTTTAATTTCTAAATTTATAAATCACGTGAAGAGAAAAAATTGCTGAGCAAATTTAAATTGTTTTTTAAAAAATACGATTTAAATATTAATAATGGATAAATAATCTATTTAATATTTCTTAATATCCGTTTATATTAATTACTGAATGAGCCCTGTTTATGTGTGTTAGAGGGCTGCTGTCATTTATGAAAGCAATATAATATGTTGTGCAAAATGAAATAATAATTAAATTTAGTACAAATCCGATGGCGGCTATTAAAAAAAGTTTGTTTTCCATCCCCAATTTTGCCTCCGAAGTATTTTTGTTATAATCTGGATGTTACTCTTTTTTTAGACGCATTAATATTAAACAGGAAGACTTAATAAAATTACAGACGAGCTAGTTTATGTATATTATTCAGGCGATAAATAAAATAATCAGGCATGAACCGATTTTGTTTACCACACCGGGACATTCGGGGGGCAAAGGCGTTTTAGATGAGTATAAAGAAGTTGTAGGCAAAAAAATTTTTAAAGCAGACCTCTCTGAGCTTGAAGGTCTGGATAATCTTCAAAATCCGTCAGGTATAATAAAAAATTCGTTAGTTCGAGCAAGTGAAATCTACGGAAGTAAAAATACATTTTATCTCGTCAACGGTTCGACCTCGGGCATAATTGCGTTAATGCTCGCCACGGTCGGCAGAGGGGATTCTGTTTTAATTTCAAGAAATGTCCATAAAAGCGTTATAAGCGCACTAACTCTGTCAGGGGCTCATCCTGTCTGGATAAGTCCTGAGTGGGAAAACGAATGGAATATTCCTTCCTGCATAAACCCTGAAAAAATAAGGCAAAAACTTGAAAAAAATCCAAAGATAAAAGCTGTATGGATTACAAGCCCAACTTATGAGGGTATAGTTTCCGATATAGAATCAATTTCAAAAATATGCAAAGAAAAAAAAGTTCTTCTTGTTGTAGATGAAGCGCATGGCGCTTTATGGAATTTTTCTGAAAAATTGCCGTTATCTTCAATTCATCTTGGAGCGGACGCCTGTGTCCAGTCTTTGCATAAGACAGGATCATGTCTTACTCAGGGAGCAGTTCTTCATTTGAGCAAAAATTCCGGAATTAATTTCGAAAAATTGTCGCAAAGTCTTAATCTGGTCAATACAACTTCACCATCGTATTTGATTTTATCAAGCATAGAGGCATCTATAGAATATCTGCATTCAAAAGAAGGTCGGCAAAATATTGATGAGTTGCTGAAGGATATTGAAGAAATAAAATCTTTTATCAAAAAAAATGTTGGCATAAATTTTTTGGAAAGTTGTGAAAATTATCAGCATGACCCTACAAAAATTTTTATGGGATTAAACGGCATATCAGGATATAACCTTTCTGATATCTTGTTCAAAAAGTTTAATGTAGAGTTTGAACTTGATAATAATAAAGGTGTTCTTGCGCTTACAGGAATAGGAACAACAAGAAAAAAACTTGAAAAGTTTGCTTTTTCTTTAATTAAAGCTGAAAAAATTCTGCAAAAATCCCAAGATGTATCAATTTTGCAGCCTTTTATACAACCGACAGTTATTTATTCCCCTGCTGATGCTTTTTATAAAAAGTCCAAAAAAATTGAGATTTCAAAATCAGTTGGTTTTATTTCAAAAGAAACTATCGTTAATTATCCTCCTGGCATTCCTTTGATTATCGCAGGAGAAGAAATTAAACCCGAGCATCTGGAAGTTTTTGCTTGCGAAGTTGAAGCAGGAAAAAAGGAAATAGATGTCATTCTTGACTAGTCGTTAATTTTAGCTAATATGTTATACTGAGGTATAATTAAATTATAAAAATTTAATGGAGTTAATTTATGATTGAAATGCAGGTAATGGGAATAGCTATAGATACCAAATCAGGTTCTCCCATTGTTGTCCTTAACGATGTAGAAAAGAGAAGGGCTCTTCCTATATGGATCGGACAGGCTGAAGCCAGTGCAATTATAAGACAACTTGAAAACATTAAAACTCCAAGACCAATGACACATGATTTGATTTCTAATTTGCTTGATTTGTCCTCTTTTGTCGTAGAAAAAATAGAAATAAATGATTATAGCGATACGACTTATTATGCGACCATTTTTATTAAAGGCAAAAAGAATGAGAAGTTTAAATTAGATGCAAGACCATCAGATGCTATAACTATAGCCTTAAAAAACAAAGCCCCGATATTTGTAACGCCTAATGTTATAGCGGATGGAACTATTTCTACAGATGAAGAAAGAGATGAACAGGAATCAGAAGAATTTAAAAAGTTTGTAAATGACATCAAGCCTTCTGATTTTAAAAATCTTTTAGAAAATTTTGAAAAACCCGAAGGCTTTAACGAGGAAAATAGTTAAAGCCGTGAAGTCCTAGTGATGTAACGAATTGTAAAAATTCATGACGGACAATATCATGAATTTTTTTGTTTGAATTTTAAAGCAATTGTTAGTTTTAAAATAATTTAAAAGGTGGGATTTTCATGAATGTTGCCATAAAAAAAACTTATTTAAACTTAATGCCGGTTTTTCCTCGTAATAAATTAGCACAAAGCCAGTCACAAAGTAACATTAATCAAAATAAAATAAATGATAGTCGCTATGATTTTTCTATTTATAAAAATAAGGGTATTACTTTGCCATTTGGAGTTAAGGCAACAGCAGTTTATGCAGGCAGTTTTGACCCTATTACCAAGGGGCACTTGGATATTCTTAAAATCGCCGCAAAGCTTTTTGATCAAGTTATAGTTCTTATCGCAAAGAATCCTAGAAAAACAAGATACATCCCTATTGATGACGCTGTTGATCTTATCAAAAAATCCGTTGAGGATTTAAATAATGTTAAAGTCGATACATATAAAGGTTTGACTGCTAATTATGCTAAGGAAAAAGGTGCAGGTTTCTTGTTAAGAGGCTTAAGAACGGTGTCGGACTTTGATAGCGAGATGCAACTTTCTGAAATAAACAGAAGGCTGAACCCTGAATTGAAAACAATATTTTTACCTGCAAGCTCAGAGAATAACGCCATATCTTCTAGTGCGGTGCGTGAAATTCTGAACAATGATGGGGATATTTCTCAATTCGTTCCCCAATCTGTTGCAGAATATTTATATAAACACCAGAAAGGTCAATAATATGATTATATCTCCTGTTAAAAGTTCTTTTGTTATAAATAACATATCAAGAAAGAATGAAATTAGACATAGAAGTTCTTCAATTTTTTTTACGGCAAGAACACTCGCAATTACGGGAAATATTGCAGCAGGAAAATCTACCGTGCAAGAACTATTTGAAAAGAAAGGTATTCCTTGTATAGATGTTGACCACGTTGTACACGAACTATATAACAATGACAATGTTGTAATACAAGATGTAAAAAAAATATTTGCTGATTATGGATTTCATTCATTAAAAGATGATGATTTTATAGATAGAAGTAAAATTAGAGATATCGTTTTCCAAAATGAGGCACTGAAAAGAAGTTTGGAGGATATAGTTCATCCTGCTGTAGAACGACGAGTTGAAGAATTTATTCAAAAAAATAAAAGCAATAAAAATGTTGCCATTTTTAATCCACTTTTGTTTGAAACTAATAAACAAAGCCATTATGATTATGTGGTTTTGATAAAAATTGATCCTCAAGAACAGTTAAAAAGATTACTTTCCAGAAATTCTTTTCTTACTCCCGAAACGGCTATACAGAGAATAAATTCTCAAATGCCTCAATTCTTAAAAGAAAGCCGTGCTGATTTTGTAATAGACAATTCCAAAGGAACCAAGAGTGTTGAAAAACAAGTTGACACGTTGATTTCTAAATTAAATGGGACGTTTACACCTAATAACTCAAATTTATTTATTGGGATTCCCTTTCTTAAATACACTTGGGATGAAACCTTGAAACAAATTGGAATTAAATCCGTTGATATTTCAGAGGGTTTTAGTAGTGTTATTAGTGCTTATGATGATAAAAGCAGAAGTTACCATGGAATCAAACATATTGAAAAAATGTTAAAAGAACTTAAAAATTATGAAATTA
>JBAWVS010000003.1 GCA_037147175.1 bacterium | reverse complement strand
ACTATAAAATTCAATGACAACAAGACTTTAACTTATGCTGCGTAACTCCTGTTAAAAAGCATTAGTTCTCGGATTTACCGGGTTTTTAAATTTGACTATGCTGCCATGAAAGAGCAGTTCTACAGATCCGACAGGACCGTTTCTTTGTTTTGCAATAATTATATCGGCTTTTCCTTTTTTATCTAAATTTTCAGGATCATAATAATCTTCTCTGTATATGAACATAACGATATCAGCATCTTGTTCAATACTTCCGCTCTCTCTAAGATCGCTGAGCATAGGTTTTTTGTTCTGTCTTGCTTCTACGGCTCTTGATAACTGGGAAAGTGCAATTATTGGTGTTTTTAGCTCTCTGGCAAGGTTTTTTAAGCCTCTGGAAATTTGCGAAATTTCCTGTACCCTGTCAAATTTCTTCGGGCCGCTGCCTTCCATAAGTTGTAAATAGTCGATAATTATAAGACCGAGTTCTTTTTGTTCCATGCACAGTCTTCTGCATTTGGCTCTGATATCGGTAACAGTTGCGCCCGGGGAATCATCAATAAATATTGGACAATCTCCCATCTCTCCCATAGCTTTTGAAAGTTTTGCCCAGTCATCTGTATGCATGTGTCCTGTTCTTAAACGGTTAGAATCAATTTCTGCTTCTGAACAAAGCATCCTCTGCACAAGCTGTTCTTTTGACATCTCAAGACTGAATACGGCTACAGGTTTTTTATTTTTTATTCCGACTTCCTGAGCAATATTAAGACAAAAAGCAGTTTTTCCCATTGAAGGTCTTGCTGCAACAATTATCAGATCAGACGGCTGAAATCCTGCCGTTAGATTATCTAAATCATAGAAACCGCTGGAAACACCGGTTAATTCATCCCTGCTGTTATAGCGCTTTTCAATAAGGTTGTAGCCATCGAGAACAAGTTCTCCGATAGCAGTTAAATTAGTTGTATTTTTTCTTTGAGAAATTGCAAAAACAATTTGTTCAGCACTATCAACAGCTTTTTCTACATGTTCATCTTCATAGCCGAGAGAAGCAATTTCGCTTCCAGCTTTGATAAGCTCTCTTAATACGGATTTTTCCGTTATTATTTTTGAGTAATATTCAAGGTTTGCGGACGTAATTACCGAAAGAGCAAGGTCGTTTATATAAGCTCTTCCGCCGACAAGCTCAAGTTTGTCTATAGTCCTTAAATGTTCTGAAACGGTAACAATATCTATAGGGTCATTATTGTTAAAAAGCTTTACTATAGTGGTATAAATGAATTTATGTGATTGTTTGTAAAAACTGTCCGGTCTTAAAGACTCAACAACTCTTGTTATTGCATTAGGGTCAATAAGCAAAGCGCCAAGTACAGCCTGTTCTGCTTCAATGCTCTGGGGAGGAAGCCTTTCAGCTCTGTCTGCTCCTATTACTATTCTTCTGGCAGGTTTAAAATCGTTTTCAATCACTTTAATTTCTTTCTAAAAAGTTAAAAGTTTATGCATGAATTATTATATTATCATGCAAAAGTTATAAAAAATTTTAATTTGAATTTATATTTCGATATTTATTCAAAACTTAATAAACTTGCATTATATCTTTTATCAAGCTTTCTTGTAATATTTGTGTCTATAAATTCCTGCACTATGCCTTCAACAGTCAGATAAACTTCTGCTCTGGTTCTTATACAGCCAAGTTTTGTTTCTTTTTTATTCCCAAATCCGGCATGAAGATGGATTTTTGGCTCGTCATCTTCCCACGCAAAAATGCCAAGCCCAATAATTTCTTTTGCATCTTTAAAGCTCCACCATTCAGGGTTAGGAGGGTATTCTTTCTTTTTAGGGCCGACAACGGCATCTGTGTTTGTAAGCGCACCAATAAGATGGATAACGCCCGCCTGCATATTTTCTTTTTTTATTAAATCTTTAAGTCCGGAGATTATATCTTCTTCCGCATCAAATTTTATTGCAAAAATTCTGCCGATATTTGCCTGAGTATATTGCATTATCCTCTCCCTGCATCTTTTTAAACACAGAAATAATTTTATCATTTACATGTCTAAAAACAAAATACAGAGTTTAAATTGAGAAATAAAGTTTTTCTAATGATTCTATATTTTCCTGATTAAGCAATTCCAGATTGTCCTCATTAAGCAGGGTTTTGTAGCGAAGTAACTCAAAAAAGTTTGAAACCGGCATTATTTTTAAATCTTTTTCAATCAAATATGTAAGTAGTTCAAAATAACAAGATTCCCAGTTTTGGACGCTAATAATTATTACATCAGGTTTTAGTGTCGCAATATCGTCTTTGCAAAATATTTTATATTTACCTGTGTTTTGTTGTGATTTAGTTTTATCTCCGTCAATAAAACCTGCAATATTTAATTTTAAGGCATTACAATATTCCAGAACTTCTTCTGCAAAAGAACCTGCGCCATATAAATAAACTTTTTTATCTTTGATTGCTTCAATAAAATTATCTTTGCCTGATTCAAGCTGCCTAACTTTACAATTTATCATTTTATAAACGCAGGCTTTGAATAAAGTTGAAGTGTATTTTTGAAGATCAGTTTTTTTAAAAAGTTCTAAAAGCGAACAGAAAAAATTATTTATATTTTTACTTTTATTTTTTTTGTTAATAACTGAATTTGTGTAACTGTCGGAATGTATTCGCCAGTGTGTAAGTTTTTCATCTGTGTAATACAACTTGTGCTTAAAAGCGATTTGCGCCCACAAACACGAATCGAGCCATGCATCAAAAGCAAGATTAAAATTACATTCTTGCAGAGCATTTTTTTCAACCATAACACAGGAAAACGTAGGGATTATTGTACTCACTAAAAAAACATGAGATAAGTCTTTTGGCCAGTGATAGCTTTGATTTATGGCATTGACAGGGTTTATTAAACGCTTTTTAGCATTAACTGTTTCATTTTCGCAGCCAAAAATATTTATATTGTTAAAAACAAGTTTTGCCTCGGGATTTTGGGCGAAAATATCAATTTTTGTTTTCAGATAATTATTTTCCCAAAAATCATCGCTTTCAAGAAAAGCTATATATTCTCCTGAAGATTTTTCAAGACCAAGCTTTATTGTTTCGTTTAGTCCTTTGTTTTCATTGTTAAAATGAGTAAAAAGGGAAATATTAGGGTGTTTTTGTACATATTGACCGATAACTTCAATGGAATCATCGTTCGAACCGTCATCAACAATAATTAATTCCCAGTCTTTAAAAGTTTGAGAAAGAACAGACTCAATCGCTTCTGATATAAAGTTTTCATAATTATAACTTGCTGTTATTATGCTTACCTTTGGCATGTTGCTTTTAATTCCCCTTGTTTTTTAATTCTGCCAGCTCTTTTTCGAGTTTTTGGCAATAAGTAATCAAGCCGAATCGCTTTTTATTAAAGCCGTTGTCGAAGGCTGTGCGGTTTTTAGAATAAATTTCTGCGTTATTATAAGCAAAAACACATTGCGAAGCTATATCGCACAATTCTGACGTTTCAATGAACCCGAACGGAATATAATAACCGTCATCTCCGACAGTTTTATTTAAATCCAGACAGATTGCTTCTTTTGTTCTGTCAATTCCTTTTTTAAACCATTCTTTAGCCATATCAGGTTTGTTGTACTCTGAAAGATATAAATAACCGATGTTTGCGCAACTTAAAACCTGTTTTGTGCATATAAGCGAATTAAATTTTTTGTAATCGGTGTTATAGCATTTCTCAAAATATTTTATGGCTTTTTTCTTGTCATTAATAATTTCCTGAAAATATATCCCGAGCAGGAAATATAAAGAAATTATCCATCTTATTACGTGAGGATTTTGTGAATTTAAATTGTTTTGGCAATAAAATTCAATTTGGTTAAAAAAATCATTGTCTTTTGCTTTTGCGTTAAATTTTTTATAGCCCAAAACACAGAAACAACCGCCTTTGTCGGGAGTATTTTCGGGATAAGTTTCAATTACTTTAGAACAGAGGTCTTTAAGAAGCTTTTCATTCTCGATTCTTGTGCCAATCTGTATTAAAGACCTGTAAATATAAGGATTAAAGTAATGTTTAGAAAAACTGCATAAATTTGTGTCCAGTTTTTCAAAATATTTTTCAAATAGCGGATGAACAAACTTAAGTTCAGAGGGGTTTAAGAAATTATTATAAAATACATTATAATCCCCGTATTCCTGTTCAAAAAACAGGTCTTCACCCGATAAAATTTCATTTAATTTTTTGTTGTTTTTATGAATAATAATTTTGCTGTCGGGCTTTAAATGATTTTTGATTATTTCAAAATTATCTATATCAATATTTTTGTCAATTAAAATCAGGTCTGCTTTTTTGTTCGTCCACTCGTTTATAGAAGCATTATTTGTATGTAATGAATTAACCATCTGTTGAATTACATCGTCAGAATCAGAAAAAATCAATATGTCATCTTTTTGCCTTATCAGCCAATACAGTTCCGTGTGTTTTTCAGGCACTAAATTATTCCTTTTATTGATAAATTTAGATAAACAACAAATTTATTATATCATCTACCTTTGATATGCTATTATAGATTGTGAAAAATATTGCGTAGTGTTTAGATCGGGTGGAGTCTGGTGATTTTATGGAAAATAGATTTAATATCGACGGAATAAATAATACTATTTTTAGTATTGATGAAAATGGAAACAAACAACAAATTAATAATAAATTATTAAATATATCAATTGATATAACCGGTGATAATAATAATATAATATTCGGCAAAAATTTTTTAGTTTTAGGGTTTTTAAATATTAAAATCGTAGGAAATAATAATAATATTCATATTGGTGATAATGTAAAAATAAACAGAAATGTTTATTTTTTAATTTATCCCCAACCTAAAAGTGTAGCTGACAATTCAAATATTTTAATAGGAGATTACTGCAATTTTAATGGGAAGGATATTTTATTTGTTCTGGGAGAAGAAAATACCAGTATTAATATAGGCAATGATTGTTTATTTGCATATTCTATCAAATTATCAACAACAGATAATCACACTATTTATGATATTAATACTAACAAAAGATTAAATCCTCCTGGAGATATTAATATAGGAGATCATTGCTGGATTTGTGGAGGAGTTACAATACTTAATAATACAAAAATATCTGATAATTCTATTGTGGCTACGAACAGTACGGTTACAAAGAAATTTTTAGAACCTAATTTGTTAATAGCAGGTGTTCCTGCTAAAATTTGCAGAATAAATGTTAATTGGGATATTAATATAGATAATCAAAGATATTTTTAATGGATAAGAGTGAGAAAATTTTATGAAAAGCAGATTGGCAATATTTGGAGTAGGCGATTTTCATAATATCAAATATATAAAAGAAGACAGATTTGAAGTCGTTGCATTTATTGATAATGATAAATTAAAACAAGGTCACAAGATTGATGAAATTCCGATTATCAGTCCTCAACAAATTAAAGATTTCAGTGTTGAATTTGTATTAATAAACTCTAAAGCTAACAGAGAAAGCATGTGCAATGAATTAGCTGCATTAAACCTGACGGACTTAAAGCTTTTTTATGATTTAGCCTCTTTATCTGATAATTTATATAATACTCAAGAAGCGAGTAATAAAAAAATTATTACAGACGATTTTTTAATAAAAAATAAAATAGAACGTATGGATGCAAATAGAACTGATATTTTTAATAAAATCAGATGCGATTTTCATCTTGACAGATATAGATTTGCCTGTGAATACACAGAAAATAAAGTCGTATTGGATATAGCGAGCGGACTTGGTTATGGAGCAGATTGCCTTTTTAAATTAGGGAGAGCCAAAAAAGTTTATGGAGTTGAGTTTAATCAGGAAGCCGTCAATTATGCAAATGAAATATACTCAAATAAAGATGTTTCTTACAAACAAGGCTCAATTTTGGAAATACCGTTTGAAGATAATTCGTTTGACATCGTTACTTCTTTTGAAACTTTAGAACATATAGAAAATGAAATAAAACAATTGCAGGAAATAAAAAGAGTTTTAAAGCCTAAGGGTTATTATATATTGTCAACGCCAAACGATTGGAACATGGAAAAAAATCCTCACCATGTTAAATGTTACGATTATTTCAAATTAAAAAAATTAATTTCTGAATATTTTCAAATAGAAAAAATCTATAACCAAAATTCTGGAGATTTAGGAGAACGAAATCACAATATGCCCAGAAGTATAGTTTTAACAACAGAAGAAAATTATCAACTTGCAGAATGTTTAATAGTTGTTGCCAAAAATTAGCGGTTTGAAAATTTTATATTTTAGCAATTTTTATCAGGTTTCTGTTTTATATATAGTATAAGGGATAAAATTTGTTCTAGGAATTTGAAATGGAAGTTTATTCTAAAATTCAACCGCAAAGTTATTCGCAAAATAGTTTTATTGAGATTAAAAATAATTTCAATAAAAATAATAAACTTGTGTCTTTTTCTTCAAACAGAGCCGAAGTTCAGACCCTGTCCAAACTTATCAGGAAAGGGTTTTTGCAAACACAGGCATGGTATGTTCGGCTTGCCGAAAAATTTTCGGAATCAAAATATTCCGGTGACATTACTAATGTTATTATAACCGGACTGGGTACAGGTCTGGTTGCGCCGTTTATGATCAAATATAATCCTTTGTCTAAAGAAGATCAGGACACAAAAACCTACGCCGCATGGAGACAGCCTATATCAGCAGTTATAGCTGTTGTTTCTCAAGTCGGAATTACTATGAATATCAGGAAAATCATCGACAAAATGGCTTCTGAAGGACGCTTGGGTTATAAATTAGACACAAGAAAGTCCGATAACTTTATGAAAGAAGTTACAAGGCTAAAAGAAAAATATACCAACCCTAAAATAGCCGCCGCTAATGATACAACAGTCAACAAGATTTCTGAGAGAATAGACGCTTTAAAAACTCAAGCTGAGGCTATTACAAACAGAGTAATGAAATTTAGAGAAGTTTCCGGCATAGGAATTGCTTTAATAACTTTGCCTATTGCCTGCGGTTTGCTAAACTGGGTATATCCAAAGTTTATGAAGTTAGCATTCCCTAAATTAAATGATAATAAAGCTCAAAAAGCGGAAAAAAACGATAACCATAATATTCATGCCGAAAAATTAAACCTGAAAGCAGGTGCATAAATTATGATTAAACCAATTTTTGAAAAACTTGCTAAAAGCAAAACAATGAATAATATACTGGATTATATTCAAAAAAATCCTGAAAATGCCGCAAGAAGTTTGGTTCTGGCAAATGTGGCCAAAGATGCTATAAATTGCGGCTTTTATGTTTATCAAAGTATGAACAATAATAATATTCCTGAAGAAAAAAGAAAATTCGTTGCTTCTTTAGACCTGGCAAACGGAGTTTTAATGATTGCAACCCAACTGGCAGCAGGTTTTTATTTTACAACTAAAAAAGTTCAGGACAAAATTAACGGCAAATTATTCGGGAATGTTGCCGAAAATTATAAAAATTACGTTAATAATTTAAGTAATGGTCAAAACTTTGGCGAAGACCTGCTGGCAAAACTTGAACGGACGATTGAGCATAATAAAATAACAAAAAAATGCAACACCGGATTCAAAGCCATATCAACTATCTTAATAACCACAGTTCTTGCTAAAAGAGTGGTAGTACCTTTTATTGCAACTCCTCTTGCTTCCTGGTTTAAAAATAAATATATGGAAAGCAAACATGACGCTGCAAAAAATAATTCTCCTGTTGCAAAGCACCCTGCACCTCAAAATATCTCTAAGCCTAATTTGCAAACCCCGCCTTTTAATAATAATGCAGATATAAGCAGATACTCTATCTCCAGTTTAAATGATTTTGCACGAAACAACGTTTTGAGTAAGTAAGAGCCTGTCTGATAAATAAAAAATCAAGATATATAAGCTTTAACCGCAGTCCCTAAGAAAAAGTTTTCATTGTAATTTTGTGAGATAATAAATTTTATTAATCTTTTAACTATTATCTATGCGGGGAATTGCAATATGGAAGTTAAATTATCGTCAACGAAAGCATCGGTTGAAGAACAAAAACCTTTTCAGTCAGGCATATACGGTAAAATAATAATTCCTTTTTTGAATTTTTTTAAGGCTCCTTCAGATATTTCGGAAATAGAAAATCAAGATGAAATAAAAAAAACATATTCTCATTGGCGTTTAAGGATTTTTTATGCTGCTTTTATAGGTTATGTGGCTTTTTATCTTTGCAAAAAGAATATCTCTGTTGCAATGCCTGTAATGGGCGCTGCTTTAGGGTACTCAAACACAGAACTCGGTTTATTGGGAAGCACTTTATATTTTACCTATGCAATCGGAAAATTTGTAAACGGGATTCTTGCGGATCGTTCAAATGTAAGAACTTTCCTGCCTACAGCTTTAATCGTTTCTGCGCTGGCAAATCTTTGTTTTGTTATAAGTGCTGTATTTATTACTCCGGGGAAATTCACATTCTTTGGTCTGCCTTCAGCTACTGTATTAATATGGGCTCTGGCTTTTTTCTGGGGTTGCAACGGCTGGTTTCAATCAATGGGTTTTCCTGCAATAGCTAAAAGTCTTACGTTCTGGTATTCCAATAATGAACGCGGAATAAAATGGTCTTTGTGGTCAACATCTCACCAGACAGGTACTTTTTTAAGCATTGTTATTTCGGGATTTGTAATTGCCCACTTCGGCTGGAAAGCTGCTTTTTATATACCGGCAATAATTTCTGTATTCATAAGTATTTTTCTGTTTGACAGGCTCAGAGACAAGCCTACAACTTTAGGTTTGCCGGATATTGAAGAATACAGAGAACCCGAAAAAAATATAGTTTGCAAAACCGTTGAAACTTCTGAGGATAACGAAAGCTATTTTGAAATTTTCAAAAAGCATATTTTATTCAATAAAACAATGTGGCTGCTTGCTTTTGCTTATATATTCGTATATGTTATCCGCTTTGGGACAGAAGATTGGGTTGTTAAATATTTGGTAGAAGCAAAGAAAAATTCTTTGCAAACTGCGGCATGGAAATTGAGTTTTTTACCTCTTTTCGGGATTATCGGTACTGTTGCAGCGGGTTATCTCTCTGACAAAGTTTTTAAAGGAAAAAGAACGCCGATAAATGTATTTTTCTTAATCGGAGTAATCTTTTCTATAATAGGACTGAAACTTAATACTTCAAATGAAGCGTTGGATTTTGTTTTCCTCGGGCTGATCGGAATATTTACTTACGGTCCGCAAATGCTTATCGGAGGATTATGTGCCGTTGAATCAAGCTCTAAAAAAGTCGCTTCTGCCTCAACTGGATTTACAGGATCATTTGGCTATATAGGCGCAATATTTTCAGGAGTCGGTACAGGAACAATCATTGACAAGTTTGGCTGGAACGGAGCTTTGTATTTTTGGATAGCTTCTGCTTTTATGTGTATACTGTTTCTCCTGCCTATGTGGAACCATAAGAGCAGTTGTAAATAGCTTTGAACTTATTTTACAGAAACAAATCCGTTTCAGTATAATTCAAATTTTTCTTCAAGCAATTCCATCTTTCTTTCTCGCTTGCAATTAGCAAAATATGTAAATGCAGCAACAAAAATTATACCGCACAAACTGGCTATCCAGTCATTAACATCGCAACTTCTTGTGATCGTAAATTTTTGTACAAATTCGGCCAGTGCTGAGATTATTCCTCCAAATATGAGCACAAATATAAGGAAAATATTTAAACCTTTTTTGTCAAAAAAAGCAATAAAAACAGATATGGACAGGATTGTTATTAAAGAAAAACCCGTAAAATGATAAATTTTATCTATATAATCAGGAACGGTTATCTGGGATACATCTAAATATAATCCTGATAACAAAACTATAGCAAACAAAACCAAGCTTATAATTTTTTTCATTAATTACAAGACCTCTTAGAAAAACCAACACATATTATATTTAAACCCTTTTATCGAAAAAATTAAACTCCTGTATTTTCGGTTTTATAAAGTTTACATTTGTAATAAAAAACTAATAAACTCGAATTGCTGCGAGGAGAAGCTTTAGATTCGATCAGGCAATTTGTTTATAGATTGCTTCGCTATGCTCGCAACGACGATTTTGGCGATTAAGCAATTCAAGTTATTTAATCAATAATGGTTCGATCTTCTTGATACCTTAAATATTTTTTGTATTCGTTTTCTAATTTTGATTCTGACTCTCGGACGATAGTGCCTATAATAGGAATACCCGCATTTTTAAGAGTTTTTGTAATGTTTTTTAATATTGTATAAGTAATGGTTTTATTTACAAATAAAATAACACCGTCAGACAACCTCGAAATAATTAAAAATTCCGGTGTAATATGTGCCGCGCCTGTATCAATTAGTACCCAGTCAAATTCGGCCTTTAAAATCCCGACAAGAGATTCAAAAGAAGAAGTCCCGAAGAATTCGTAAGGCTCAAAAACCATTTCTTTGTTGCCGAGATGTTTTATTCCTTTTTCATCTTCAACTAAAGCATTTAACACTTCCTGCGCATCAACTGTTTTTGTCGTTCTGAATTTGGTTTCAAGAGATAATATAAGATCAGACAAGTTAGTTTTGACCTTATGCTCTATGGCAGCGTCTTTTAGCAAAGTTGGTATCCTGAAATCGCTGTCAATAACCGCAACAGAATGGCCGAGCTTTTTAAGACGGCAGGCTAAATAATATAAAACAGAGGATTGAGGTTTTTTAAGAGAAGAGGAAGTAAAAACTAAAACTTTATTATTATTTTTATAGCACTTGATCATGAGATTAGAAACAATATTGTTGTAGGCAATTTTGTGTATAAATTCCGATGGCTCGCTTAAAATATGGTATTTAAGCCATGGAATTGTTCCGATTGTAGAAGTTTCTGTAATTTGTTCTATTTCTTCAACGTCATCACAAACATCTTCCAACAAAGTTTTTAATATTGAAATACTAAATCCCGATATAATTCCGAGAAGAAGAGAAATTATAAGTACATGATTTCGTGACGGAAAAGAAGCCCCCTCCGGAAGTGTTGAAGAATCAATCACGATAATATTGCTAACAGCTTCAGCTTCTTTTATCCTTGCTTCAATCTGTTTCTCTCTGAGTTCGTCATAAGCCCTGCCTAAAGTTCGTTCTTCCTGTTGAAGGTTATCAAGTGTAAACATTTTTTCAGGCATTTTAGACTGTTCTGAATTAATTTTGGTAATACTGTTGTTTATAGAATTTTTTTCGGAATGTAGACCAATAAGTTTGGTTTGAGCCGTTATAAGATTTTCTACGAGTTGTTCTCTAACCGAATCAAATATATTAATTCCTTTGTTTTTAGCATATTTACCAAGACTGAGTTTTATTTGATCTTTTATTTGAGAATTTATAGCTGCGATTTTATTTTTTTGGGCGATCATTTTGGGATTTGTTTCCGCAAGTTTGGAAGAATCAAACTCGTACTGTTGTATAGAAGTATTCAAATCTTCTCTTAATTTTATCAAAGATTGATTACCTGAACCTAATGCAACTGCATCCAGTGCTTCACCGGCTTTAAGTGATAATTTGTTTTCCAATTCCACGATTGAAGATGCGGTATTGTTTATATCTGCGGTAACATCTTCCAGTTTTGATGAAGTTGCTATTTTTTGGTCAACCAATTTTATAGATTCTTCGTCTATGCTTATAGCCAAATTTGCAGATTTAAATAATTTAATTTTATTTCTTGTTTCATAGAGTTTTTTCTCAATTTCATCAAGCTTCAAATCAATATATTTACGTCTTGTCGTTCTGATTTTTCTGTTTATAAGAAGGTTAATATTGTCATATTCTTTTAATGAGGCGTTTAATAAATCCTGAGCTTCTTTTGGGTCATTGCATGTTAAAGTTATGCTCAGGATATCAGTGCCTTCTTTATTTTTTACATCAATTAAATCATCAGAATTTAAAGGTTTGGTTTTACTCTTTTTTTTCAGACGATAGTTGTAAACAAAATCTTGTAACTGATTGGATTTTAATATTTCTATCTGGGTAAGGAGAGGATTTTGTGCAGAATTTAGTGATGCCAGAGGATTTTGATGACCCAAGCTGGTAACAAATTCTTGACCGGTCAGATCTTTTATCCAGATTTTGGCAATGGATTTATAGGAAGGTTTATAAAAAATCATCAGATATATAAGCGACCAGATTAAAATAATAATGGTAATAATAACAATCAGTTTTTTGTCTTTACCAAAATTACGAATATATCTGCTTTTATTTAAATTATTAATATCCATATATCTTTATTTATTTACCTATGACTTGATATCTGTGAGGATCATACATAAGCGCCCAATTATTGTATGTATTGGCGAATGTATTTACAGGATTTAGTACTCTCATTGCATAATCAAAAGTTTTGCCGAGGAGCGGTCTTGGTTTTTCCGGTACATAAACTATATCATCAGGCATTAAAATTATATCGTTGCTCATCGGATTAACTACTCTTGTTACGAGTTTTCCTGAAACATCAGCCCTGCTGATAAATATTTTTTTGGGAGCGTAGGCAGAATCTGTAAGATACCCGCCTGCTGCCATAATTGCGGAATTTAAAGTTATTGAAGCAGAGCTGTCTAACTTTATTAAACCAGGCTTATTAACATAGCCGTAAACTTTAATCGGAACAATTTTCGGAGAAAAAGTGGCTGTAGCATATTTTTTGTATTTTTCTTCGCTAACCGCAAGAGGTGTCGCCAATTTGGGAATATAAACGCTATCACCGGACATCAAATAAATATCTTGAGAGGAATCGCCTTTTTCCAATATCTTCATTAAATTAGCATTAATTTCACTCTTATCAAAAGAATTGGTGATTTTTACATGCTCAAGATCAGCATCAAATTGAATACCGCCTGCTGCAACAAGTATGTTGGAAAGCAAAGGAGATTTTCTTTCCAACAAAACGTCTGTATTTTGATTATTTAAACTCTGGTTATTCGAAGTGTTTGTACTCATTTCATAACTGCCAGGGTTTATAACAGCACCGGTAACATAAACGACAAATGGTCTTGTCTCATTTAATATGAGAGTAACCTGCGGGTCTTTAAGGTATTTTTTGTATTTATTGACGAGCAAGAGATGTAGGGCTTCCAATGTCATTCCGGAAACTTTTATTTCACCCAAAGGAGTTATAATAATGTTGCCGTTGGGTTGAATGCGAATATTTGACTGATTAAATTCTTCAGAATCATAAACAAAAACGCTGATAATATCATTTGGTCCCAGAACATAGTTTCTGGAATAATTATTTGAATTAAATTCAAGCCGCGATTTAATTATATTTTGCGCCGAAATCTCTGCTTTATTCCCGCTATTATTTTCAGCATAGACCATTGGCATTGATAAATATAATAAAATTGAAACTAATGCTATATATTTCTTCACTTCTTCACACGATAAAACTTTTAATACTAAATTATTATTTTATTAATATAAGTTTAGCATTATTAATTTAAATTAATAAAATATATTTGTCAAAACGTAAAGATTAAGAAATATTTAGAGATAGGTTTTATTTTAACAAGACGGCTTCTTGCTGTATTTGGGTGGAGAGAGGTTTTACATTTTATTAAATAAAACTATTTGCATTTTTTTATTTACTTACTACTATTATATGTATAGTATAGTATCGATTTAGTTTATTAGTGTTGAATAAGAATTAAAAATTTTACAAAATAATAAACACTATAATTTGGAGTGACAGTAGAGTATGGCGCTTGCTAATTTGAGCGAACGAAGTATTAATAAGATAAATATTAATGCAGATTTATTGCATATATTTGAATTACCGTTTCCTTTAAGCGAAAGAAAACCTTTTCAGTGGAAAATGAAAAGAGTTATGGATGTTGTGTTAAGCTCGACAGCAATAATTTTATTGGCTCCATTGTTTTTATTTTTGATTGTATTAATTAAGTTGGACTCAAAAGGACCTGCTGTTTTTAAACAAAAAAGAGTGGGATTTAATAAAAAAGAATTTTATATGTATAAATTTAGAAGCATGGTTGTTGATGCAGAAGAAAAATTTGAACAGGTAAAAAAACATAATCAAACAAATCCTATCATGTTTAAAGCTGTTAATGATCCTCGACTTACAAAAGTAGGAAAATTTATCAGAAAATACAGTCTTGATGAGTTGCCTCAATTATTCAATATAATTAGAGGTGAGATGAGTATTGTTGGGACAAGACCACCATTGTTGCGAGAATTACAAAATTATAAAGACTGGCATTATGTGAGATTTGAAACGATTCCCGGTTTGACAGGAATGTGGCAAGTCAGCGGCAGGTCTGACATTAAAGACTTTGATGCTGTTGTCCGCCTTGATTATAAATACATAAAAAACTGGAATATTTTAATGGATTTACAAATTATCTTAAAAACAATTCCTGTTGTAATTAACGGCAGCGGTGCCGCATAGCAGTTTATTAATTATTTTCGACAGGTTGATTTTTATCAGTTTTAAGGAGTTTTGCTTTTACTTTGTGTAATAACTGTTCGGCGATATCGAGTTTTAAGACGAGGGTCATTACAAAATAAGTTATAACTGAGAGAGTCCCGCTGACTAAAAGGTTTAATGCCAGAAAAATACTGCTTTCTCCGAGTATATGGTGCAGTAATATATTCGAACCAAAAGCAACTGCGGTCATAATCAGTGTTGCTCCGGTTATTTTCAAAAGAGGAATTTTTATGCGTCCAAAATCGAGATCAACTTTCTTTCTTATCAGAAAAGACAGCCATATCAGGTTTATACCTGCCATTGCCGCAGTAGAAAGAGTAATTCCTGCAAGACCAAAAGGTTTTACCAGAAAATAATTCATTACAGCCTTTGTAAATATTGACATTACCGCAATTAAAAACGGGGTTTTTGTATCATCAAACGCATAGAAGATTCTTGTTAAAAGATCTCTTGCTACGTAAGGAAAAATAGCATATGAAAGAAAAATAAGAGCCTGTGTTACCAGAATTGTGTCTTCTGCATTGAATTTTCCTCTCTGGAAAAGAAAATGAATTGTGTCATGTGAAAATACAAAAAATATCGAAAAAATGGGGAACGCAAGAAACCATAATGAACTTAAACCTTTATGGAAATAAAACCTTAGCGAATCCCAGTCTTTTTTTCCGACTAAGTTAGAAAAAACAGGAAATAAGGGAACAAGCATTGCCGTCATAATAATTCCTACAGGGAATTGAAAGATTTTATTTGCGTAGCTTATTGCTGACCAGCTTCCTTCAGATAATTGAGAGGCAAAAAACATATCTATATATATATTTAATTGCCCTATAGTGCAGCCAACCACTGCAGGGAAAATAATTTCTCCTATTTTTTTAATTTTATCCATTTTAATGTCAAAATCAGGCAAATATTTGAATCCAACCTGAAAATATGCAGGAATTTGGATTATAAGCTGAAGAACCGCACCGGCAAGCGTTGACCACGCTAGAATCAAGCCTGTTTTATCATGCCCGAACCATAATGCGGCTATAATTGCAAAACTCGCCATAGTCGGACTTAATGTTGTAAGAAGAAAACGGTTGTAAACATTTGATATGCCGTATAAAATTCCTACAATACCGCCTATAAAAATTATAGGGGACATAATCTTAAGTTGTTCTGCAACCATAGATTGAAGCTGGATACTTCCTCCGGCTGTTATTAGTTTTGCTACAGGTTCTGAGAAAAAATAAATTAGAAATGTAAGCAGCGTAAAGGCAACGCCCGTAATATTCAAAAAAGTATTTAAAGCCCTTTGTGCATCCTGACTGGGTTTTCCTGATATATCTTCTTTGGAAAATATTGAAACTGTTACTGTATGAAACGGGCCGCTGACGCCGCCCAACAATATTAAAGCCAGAGCAGGAACTTGATATGCATAAAAATACGCATCGCTTGCCATTGAAGCGCCATATGCTTGCGCAATGGCTACATCTCTCCAAAATCCGACTGCTTTACTTACTATAGTAATAACTGCTATTAACCATGCAACCCTGAAAATATTTTTAGAATTCATTTTTTACTTTTAACCACTTCTACCCAAACTTTTACATTTTTATTCACATTTTTTTCCAAGGAGAATGCGTTGAGGTCTTCCAAAGAAGCAAAGTTCTTTTTCTGACCTTTTGCTCCCGCTTCACACGGATAAAATACTATTTCATTCAAGCCCTTAATAATAAATTTATCAAGAGGCATCCTGATTGTTCCCTCGGGAAGATAGTTTTTATTTAAACTTATCTTATTAGAATTTATCATAAAATCAAAATTTTCAACCATTTGCTGATTTTCTATCATTAGATCAGCCTTAGCATCAGGCGCGAAAAACTCCTGTATTATTGGTGATGACTGGCTTTCTTTTGATTTATTGTTTTCAGGAAAAGACGTTCTAAAAGGGCGAATTCCCTTTTCCTGTCTTTGCTGGCAATTTATTATAACTGGTCTGGTGCCTATAGAAATTCCGTCGTAATAATGCTGAAGAATCATATCAAAAGTGCATCCGCTTTTTGACATGAAACCTGCTCCGTATTGGCTCATTCCGACTCCATGCCCGAGTCCTCCTCCAAAAGCTTCAAGTCTTACAAGATCGCCGTTTTCGTCATTAATATTGTTAAAAATAACATTAGCGCTTGGAAGGGCTTTTCCTTGAGTTGTCAGTATTCTTCTTATTAAAAGTTCTTTTTTGATTGTCCAGGAATCTTTTTCTGTTGTTATATACAATGCTATTATTTTTCCGGAAACACCTCTCGATAATACTTCCACTTTTTTAATTTTGCCTATATCAGTATCTTTTTCAAACGCAGGAGTCAGAAGGCTGGATTTTGAAAATTTATTAAAGTTGTTGTTTAATTCTTTTCTTAATTCTTCTTCAGTCCACGTTCTTGTCCATCTGTAATACCCTGAATTTATATCAAATGCAGGTGGCGACGAAGTATAAAAATTTCTTGCCGCAGTTTCGTCATTTAAAGGAAGTGTTCCTTCGGTATCAGGTTTCCCTTTCAGATAAGGCAAAGGTTTTGCGGGGAATTTTTCGCTTCCCGGCTCAGAAAAAGCATTTTCATAATTTTCTGTATAACCCCCTGCTGTTGAACTGTAAAGAGCAAGAATTATGTCACCGTCGTACAAGGCTAAAAGACCGCTGGTTTCTTTTATTGCCTCGTTAGAAATGGGATTTTCTGTATTTGCGCCAAAATACACCTGTGATTGAACCGAGTCACATACGTCAAAGAGCTTATTTGCTTTATCTCTTGGTCTTAATGCATAATTTCTCGCTGCAATTGCCTGTGCTTTTAAAGCTTCTAATCCAAAGGAGACAGGAAGTTCGTTAGGAACAACTCCTTTGAGGTATTCTTCGAGAGGAAGCATATTTATAACGGACAACTTATCAGTTTTCCCAGGTGTTTTTGTAATTTCAATAATTCCTCTGTAAGCAGCCTGTTTTCCGTTTCTTTTCAAGCCGACAACCTGTAGAGGATAATCATTTTCGGCTATTATTTCAAGCGGTCCTGCAATATTTTCCGCAATTTTTTTATCGTTTTGGTAAATAATAAAGCTGTCTTTATTTATTTGAAATTTTAATATGTCTTTAGGAGCAGCTTTTATAACTTCTGTATCGGAACTTTTGTCGGTGGCTATAAAGCCTGCGTCTGTGGTAATGCTTATTTCTTTGTATTCAAGAGAACTAAAATTATTTGTACTTATGCCTACTCTTATTAAATCGCCTGACTGAGGTGATAAACAAGGTTCAGTCTGCTGTGCAAAAGATTTTTTGAAGCCCACAAGCACGAAGATAACCAATACTAAAATTATTAAAAATTTTTGTTTCATTTTTTATGCCTGATTTCTTTATTAAAGCACTATACCTTAAATTATACATGAAGAAAAATAACGGATTTATTCATTTTTCTGATATTATTTATTCATTATAAGTAAAGTACTCATAGGTAGAGTGTTTGGAGAGTATAAAATGATAAGTTTGACAAAATACGTTGACCACACATTGCTTTCATCAGCAGCTACAAAACAGGACGTTGAAAAATTATGTAAAGAAGCCAGAGAATACGGTTTTTATGCTGTATGCGTTCATCCGATTCAAGTAAAAAACGCCGTAGAAGCACTTAAAGGCTCAGATATAAAAATTGCAGCGGTTACAGGATTTCCTCATGGTGCCACTTATACAGAAATAAAAGTTGAAGAAACAAAAAAATGCCTCGCAGACGGCGCAACAGAAATCGATATGGTTATAAACGTAGGTGCTTTAAAAGAAGGCAATCTTGAATTGGTTAAAAATGAAATTAAACAAATAGCCGATACCTGCAAAGGAAAAGCCAAACTTAAAGTAATAATTGAAACGGGACTTTTGACCCAAGAAGAAAAAGTAACTGCATGCAAACTTTCCGCAGAAGCAGGAGCTGATTTTGTAAAAACTTCAACAGGAGTGCTAAAAGAAAGCAAACCGGCAACAGTTGAAGATGTAAAACTTATGAATGAAACAGTTAAATCTTTTGGACTTCTTGTAAAAGCAAGCGGCGGAGTAAGTGATGCTAAAGGGGCAAAAGCGCTTATTGAAGCCGGTGCAAGCAGAATCGGAACCAGTTCGGGAATCAAAATAATTACTGAATAAAATAAAAAATAATCCCGGTCGCCAATTAATTTATTTTTACAAATTGTCATTCTGAGGGTTTTAACCCGAAGAATCTGTCCAGTAAGCATTTTTAGCTAAAATCATAAATTGGACAGATCCTTCGCTTTGCTCAGGATGACATTCTCAAAAATCAATATTTGCAATAATTTTAGCTAATTAGCGATTCAAGTTAAACAAATAAATTTAAATAATTATTTTTAAAGATTAATAAAAAAACTCCGATAGTTTAAATAAGACATCGGAGTTTTTTATGCGAATAATTAAAATAACCTTATTAATATTTATATTATTTTTATTGATATTATTGCCAAAAGAAGCTTTTGCGGGCAATTTTCAAGATGGAGTAAGAGCTTATAATTCCGGCAGTTATAAAAATGCTGAAATTTATTTTAAAAAGGCTTTTTTGGCGGATCCCAATAATGTAGTTATAAAATATTACCTCGCTATAACTCTTGTTCAAAACAAAAATAATAATGGTGCAAGAATTTTATACAAAAACATTATTGAAACTTCGTCAAATCAGGAAGTTGTAAATCTTTCCAGAGCCGGATTAAAGTTGCTTGGCGATTCATCAGGTTCTTATTCAAAAGTTACGAAAGCTGTATTGAATGTTAATACAATGGGCAATATTCTTATTGTAAATAATGTAAACCTGAATGATTCGCTAAAAGTAAAATTTGTGTTTGATACGGGTGCATCTTTTGTGACAATTTCGACTCAAGTTGCAAATAGTTTGGGGATATTAACAGCGAATGCTCCAAAAATCAAAATTATGACAGGAAGCGGTTATATTGAAGCCCCGAAGGTAATTCTTAAAAAAATTGAAGTTAACGGATTGGCAGCTTATAACGTAGAAGCCCTTGTTGCAGATCTACCCATGCATACTTCAGGCACTGCAGGAGAGATGGCAGGATTGCTAGGTCTTAGCTTTATAAATGACTTTAAAGCTACTGTAGACAGGCAGAATAACCAGATTATTCTTGAGAAAAATTAATGCTGTTTTATTATTAAAACCGGTTGTTTTGCATGTTCATAGACTTTTGTACTGATGCTGCCAAGAAACCATCTTGAAAGTTTACTTCCGCTGTGAGAACCGACAACTATCAGGTTAAAGTTATTTTTTTCCGCTTCATCAATAATTATTGAGGCTGCATCACCAAAAATGGTATATTTTTTAACAACTTTAACTCCATGCGCTTCAAGTTTATTTGAAGTGAGTTTAAGTAAATTTTCTGAAACAAGAACTGACTCTTTCATAATTTTATCCATGTCGATATAAATATATGCATCGGGAGGAATAATAAGGCTGGGTTCAACCAGTACATTTAAAAGGGTTATATTTGCACGTTCTTTGTCAATAAATTTCCATAAATTTTCTGCTGCATAAAATGAATCATCTGATGTTTCTATACCCATTAATACAGAAAAATTTGCTGTATTTTCTGTTTCGATATGACATTTGCTGTCAACTACAAGTACAGAGCTTTTTGCAAATCGTGTCGCTTTATAAGCCACGCTGCCAAGTAATAATCGTTCGATGGCATTTTTGTTATGAGAGCCTATTACCAAAAGATCATAGCCGCCTTTTTCGGTAAGTTTAATTATTGTTTCCGCAGGATGGCCTTCTTTATATAAAAATCCTTTATAATCAACTTCGGAGTTTTCAAATAAATTTTCAAATACTGAAAAGTTTGATTTTTCTGCCTCATGTTCAATAAATTTTTCCGGTTTACTGTAAAAATAGCCTTCTTCAGCAATATTTGTTTCAATTACATTTAATAAAGTTACTTCGGAATTTTTTCTGTCTATAAAATTATAAGCAGTTTGAACTATTGTTTTTGCCCATTCGGGTTCATCTATGGCTATTAAAATTCTTGTTTTAGTCATGTTCTCATCCCGTAGTTTTTAATAATTTAAAAAATAGATTTAAGTTAATTTGATAAATATCTTAAAAAGTATAACAACATTTTCGTGCTTTTATTATCCGCTTTAGGCTACTTTTTGAGAGATAGATTTTTGATAGTATATACTTTGTATATTAGCAAGCGCCTTGTTTAATAAATTTTTCAATAAAATTATTAGGGGCTTTTTAATAAATCATTTTATGGTCAACCTTGAAACTTAGTAGTGGACGAGTTTTTTCGAGGCAGGATTTTTATTGTAACGTTTTATTAAATATTTTCTGTAAATTGAAATCAAGGGAGGTATTTAAACTTTATATATATACAGGGTATAAAGTATATAAAGTTTAAAAAGTAAAAATGTAGGTAAAATATAGGAGAAAGTACATGTCTGTAGGTGGTGTGAACAATTTATCTTTGCAAATCCAAAGAGATGATTCAATTACTCAAAACCCGGTTATTGCTACAAGTAACAAAGTTGGTATTTTTGGCGGCAGCCAAAAACAAACCGGAGCTGGAACTCAAAAAAGCGGATCAATTTTCAAAACAGGAACTTCGTCAGATTCAGCAAAAGGAAATTACGATGCTTCTTTAAATAAAGATAATGCTCTTAGAGGCGAATCAGAATCAGTAAGTGCAGAAAAAGCTGCCGCAACAAAATTTAAAACTAACCTGGAACTAAAAAGTACTGATAATCTAGCTGCAATTGATACACTTAAATCAAATAAATCAACTGTAGAGCAAGACAGAGCCGAACTGGAAACAAAATCAAGCGTATTAGAAAACGCAATCAGTGCTCTTGATACTAATATTAGTCTATTAACCGCCAAAAAAGTTTTAAAGGCTACCTCGGCTAGTGATATTCTGGCTAATGCACAAATTGATGCTCAAATTAAAAATTTGCAAGCAACTTTAGAAGTTAAAAAAACTGAAAAAGCTCAAATAGCTCTACAGATAGTAGCTAAAAAAACAACAGAAGCCGAATTAGAACAAAAAATACTGGCTAAACAAGAAGAAGAACGTCAAAATGAAGCTGCAATAAGCAATGAAGGAACCGTAATCTCTTCAATAGAAAATAAACTTACAGCAAAACAAAATGAATTAACTGTAAATAAAAGTGTTACTGTAGAAAAAGAAAGTATCTTCAACAAGTTGAATATATTAGTGTTGCAAGGCAAAGCAAAAGCTGATTTAAACCCATCTGCCGACAGTAATAAACTTTCTTTAACAGCCTAATTTAATCAAATATTTAATACAAAAAAATCGGAGGTCTGACAGATGTCCGATTTTTGTTATTGTTTTTCTGGAACAGCTCTTGAAAGGAGCCAGTTTCCTTTTTCCCCTAATACATCAATGACTTCTCCGGTAAAAGTATTATTGGAAATTTTTGCGTTGAATCTCATATAAAGTTTTTCTGTGCCAAAGGGTTTAAACATAAAAGTGAAATAATTATCTATAAGTTTAACGTCAGAAATCAAAATATTCTGGGCAATTCCGTCAATATCCATTTTAATATTCATATCTTTATTAACAATCAATTTTATTTTGTGTCTTTGATTTTCGGGATCAACCATAACTCCTTGCCAGAGACCTGTAAATTCTTTAATTCTTAATAAGGGCTGAACGGATTTGTCTCCGCATGCCTGCTGGTTTTCAGGATAACTGCCAAAATATTCGGTAACCCTGATAATATTTTGTTTAAGGCAGTTGAGCTCTTTTTCGCTTATATAAGTTTTATCAAGATTATTTATTGATTTTAAGTTTGTTAAAACCGGCTCAGGAAGGTTCAAAAAAGGATTAGAGTTAAGTATTTTAGAAAAACCTGAAAGAAGCAGCTTTGATTCGGAAGAAGAATTTAAAGACTCCATCTGAAAAGAAGAATAGAATCCTAAAGCAAAAAGCCAGCTTTCTTCTGAAGAAAAACGGCTCTGAATGTCTTTTACCAGAGTTTCATAATATAAAATATATGCGTCTCTTATGCATAAAATAGAAATTTCATTTAAATCTTTATCATTAAGTGAATTATAGAAATTCATTCTTAATTTGTTAAGCTGTAGATGGGAATTTGTATTTGTTTCAAGGTCATCCAGAATAATATCCATAAGATTAAGACTTTGAAAAGTATCACCGTATTCGTTTTTAATGGCCGAATACGGTTTGAATCGTGCTTTATCGCAGAGGGCAGTCAAGTGATAATAGGACGACCCTACACTTCTTCCCAGAGAAAATATTTTTTGCGTAGATTCTTTGTCTATAAAGGCACATGCTTTATCAGGTAAAGAAAATAACATAATTAATGTAATAAACAGAAAAACTAAAAATTTATGCGAAGAATGCCGCATTTTGAATCGCTCCCCAAATTATAATAAATATACTGTCAAGAATCTGTCCTTTGCTTAAAAACAACGACAATAAATTAATCAGTAATTAAATTATTTATTTATTCAATAGCCATTCTATAATTTTTTTGAGAGCTTTGCCTCGATGACTTACTGTATTTTTTTCATCCATTGTTAGCTCTGCCATCGTAGAGTTTTTTTCGGGTATAAAAAATACAGGATCATATCCAAAGCCCTTCGTGCCTTTTGGCGAATCTATAATTATTCCTTCGCAAGTTCCCTGACATGAATATAAAATTTCTCCATGAGGATTAACCACCACCATTGCGCAAATAAATCGAGCTGTACGTTTTTCTTGAGGAACATTTTTGAGTTCTTCAAGAAGTTTTTCAATTCTTTTCAGGTCATTTTCGGCATAACGGGAAGAATAAACTCCCGGTCTACCGTCAAGCGCATCTACAACAAGTCCCGAATCATCTCCAAAAGCTGGTGTATTCATTAATTTTGCTGCTTCAAAAGCTTTTATATAGGCATTTTCTTCAAAAGTTGAACCTGTTTCTTCCGGATCAAAATCTCCTTCAATTCCGCATAATGAAACGCCCGTTTCTTTCAAAGAGTCAGTTACTTCAGCAAGTTTATTTTTGTTTTTTGTTGCAAAAATGAGCTTATTTATCTTTAGTGTCATAAATTAATCTTTACCAAACCTTCTTTGACGTCCTGCAAATTCCATAACAGCCTTTGAAAGTTCGATTTCTCCAAATTCCGGCCAGAAAGCCTCCGTTATATAAAGCTCTGTATAGGCTATTTGCCATAAAAGATAGTTGCTGATTCTTTGTTCGCCGCCCGTTCTTATTAAAAGATCAGGGTCAGGAATATTAGCTGTATAAAGATGGCTTGAAATAACTTCTTCATTTATGTTTTCAGGATTTAAATTTCCTGATTTTACACTGGAGGCAATATTTTTTATCGCATTTGTTATTTCACTTCTTGCGCCATAATTTATTGCAATTTGAAGATTAAGCGTTTCATTGTTCTTGGTTAGATTTTCTGCACCTGCAAGTACTTTTTTCAAATCTTCGCTTAAAGGATCTAAATCTCCTATTATTCTTATTCTTACGCCTTTTTTATTTAATTCGGCAGTTTCATTTTTGATAGTTTCTTTTAAAAGAAACATCAAAAAATCAACTTCTTCTTTTTTTCTGCCCCAGTTTTCTGTAGAAAAAGCGTAAACCGTAAGATATTTTATCCCGAAATCAATAGAGGACTGAACAGTTTGTTTCAGTGCTTTTACACCTTCATTATGCCCGACTACGGAGGGAAGATTCTTCATATGAGCCCATCTTCTGTTTCCGTCCATAATTATTGCGACATGTTTTATACCTGTTTTTTTAACGAGGTCTTCGGTTGTTTCTGTAAATGATTCAAATTTTATTGACATTTTATTAAAAACTCTTTTTGGTATTTTATAAAAAATTATAATTTTTATCTAATGAAAGGTTATATCAAACCATGCATTAATATCAATAATCTGTTATTATTTACTTAATTTTTATTAAGATTAAAAAAATGACAGAACTTCTTATACTTGCAATTTTGCTTAGCAGTGAGTGCACAATATATAAAATTAAACAGAAAATAAAAAATAATTTTTCTGTATTTTTAAGCGCGAGTTTCGGGTCAATTCATCCTGCCGTAGTAAAACTTGAAAAAAACGGTTTTATTTGCGCAAAACGAAAATTAAGCTCAGGAGGTCAGAAAAGTTTTACTTATTCTATAACGGCTAAAGGAAAAGATTATTTTAAAGAGCTTATGGTTGCGGAAATAATTGAATCTCCCTCTCATTTGAATCAGCTTATAAATATAAAAATTATGCTTCTCGACTTGTTGGATGAAAATTCACGTGAATATACAATAAATTCGATAAAAAATTATTACAAAATCCATTTGTTAAGCACTGAAGAGTTGCTTGAAACTCTGGCAGGCAAGCAGGAAAATAAAGATAAATTTTTCCAACTAAATTTTTTAAAACATCACATAGATAAAATTTCGCGAGAACTTAATTGGATTCAGGGTTTAAGTTAAAAATTTATTATAAGAAAATATTCGGAATTGATACTAAAGTTTTTTCGTTAACTTTTTTAAACTTATAATTTTGTCTTTAAGGACGAGAGATATATAGCTTGTAGCCGTTTTTTAGGGCATTTCGTATTTACAGAAATTAATTTTGAATATTGCAAAAAACAGAAAATGAATGTAAAATCAAAAAGAATGGGTTTCGCAGATGATCTCACAAATGATGAAAAAGAGTTAAACTTGTTATTAATGCCTGTTGGAGTCAAGAATATTATGCAAGAATTAAAATTCAGAAATTATACTCCTTCTTTGTTTGCTTTTTTAGCTGCTGTTGCATTGTCAGTAGGTTCTTCAAATATAAATATTTCTCCGTTCGGATTGCCGATACCGCTTTTAATTATAGGACTTATCCTGGGTTATCTGGTTTTAGCATTAATAGCTTATCCAAAAGCCACTACCATCCAGATAATACAGCTTTCTATAACAGGAGTTTTTCTTAGCACATTAGTTCTTGTTGCTGCTGTTTATGGAATAAAGTATTTTAATCTCGCTTTTATTTCTTTAAATTCAGAGTTTATTATATTAATAAATCCGCTAACTCCTGCCTTAAGCTTTTTCTTTGGTTTTATTACACTTATCAGCATTGTAAGGTTTGAAGA
Organism: bacterium; assembly: GCA_037147175.1. Classification (NCBI taxonomy): domain Bacteria; species bacterium. Next base: position 73,881 of record JBAWVS010000003.1, on the reverse strand, counting down.
AAAATCTTTAGAAAATAAAAAAGTGCAGAATAAAAACGAAAAACAACTTGAAAATAATGTTGAGGCTGCTCAGCCTGAAATAATTTCTTTTGAAGGAGTCAAAATTGCTGAGCCGACAAAACCAATTATAAATAAAATTGAAGAAGCTATCGCGGAAAAACCGGAGTCTTTGTATCAAAAACTTTATCCTCAGGCAAAAAATGAAAGTCAAAATACTCAAGAATCTCAAAGTAAGGAAGTGTTTTTTAGATTAAATGAAGATGAAGTCCGTACTGAAACAGATATAAATAAAGAAAAAATTTTAATAGCAACTGATGAGATTGTTGAGCTTGAATCGCTTCCCTCAATAGACTTTAAAGAGGTTAGTCATGAAAATAAAATATCTTCATTGCCCTCTCAAGAAGATGATAATGAATATTTTGATTTTATTCCAACTGATATAAGGCTTGTTTCGGCACCTGTTTCAAAAGAAAATGACTCTAAAGGCAAGATAGCTGCCATAGGAAAGCTTCTTGTCAATAACAGAGATATTGAAGGAGTTATAGAGTCAAGCGCAGCCGTTGCTGAAGGAAATGCCGAAGGCAAGACAAATATATTTTCGTCTGCTTGCGGGGAACAAATATATGAAAAATTTAATAAACTAAAACAGGAATTTAATCACATAAAAGAGATTGCCTTGATTGATAAAGGCGGTTTTATTCTGGCGAGCAATCAGGATAACGAGAAAGCAAATTCCCTGCAAAACAGTCTTTGTCCTCCTGAAACACTTCTGTATACGGGCAATCAGACAATGAAAATGCATATTACAGGAGCATTAGTTGCCGGAGCTTATCATACTTTGCAAAATTATCTGGCACAAATTTCTTTTAAAAATCCGCAAAAAATATATTTTGAAACAGAAAATTCCAATAATTTCATAATAAAAACTAATGATGAATTTTTGTTTTCAATATGTGACAAAGCCTTTAAGCATGTGGATTATACTGAATTGGGCGGTTTTATTGAGAATAAATTAATCTCGGAATCAGATTTGACTCCTCTTGTTGAACTTAATCAGATAAAAAACTTTGCGGTATCAGATGGTTCAGGAAAACTTGTTAAATCAACAAATAAAGATGAAAAATCCGAAAAACTGGCGATAATTTCAGCGGCTTTATTTGAAAATCTTAAAGTATTTTTAATGAATATGCAGCTCTCGAAATTAACAAGAATAACAGTTTTTAATTCTGAAGAAGTTATTACAATACAGAAATTCAATGATGAAATCTCCGCATTTACAACTCCTGCGGATGGTTTAATTAAAATTTCCGATGATTTTACTAAAATAGAAAAAATTTATCATGAATAGGAATAGCTAAATGCAAGCAGTGAAAAGCTTTTTGAATGATATATTGTTAAATGCCGGAATATTAACTGAAGATCAGTTAAGTCAGGTGATTGAGCATACAAGAAAAACAAAAAGTACTTTGCTTGAGTCAATTAGCGACTTGAAAATAATTGACAGAGAAGAACTTTATTTTCAGATAAAAGCAGCTCTTGAAATTCAATATGGTGTAACTTTTACGGATTTGTCCGTTACAGAGTTTGATTTTGAATTATTAAATTTATTTACCAAAGAGTTAATAATAAATAATAAATTTCTGCCTTTGAAAAAATCAGGAAATGTTTTTACTCTTGCGATGGTGGATCCTAATAATATAGTTGCCGAAAAAGAAATAAAGGACAGGCTTAGAGAGTTTAAAGACGTCAGCATAAAAAAAACCGTTATGCTCGAAGATGATTTTAACAGGTTTATTGCCCTGAAATTCTCAAAGCATGAAGAAGAAAAAACATTGGTAATCGAGCAAAATGCCGATGAACTTATTTCTTCAATGGGAATAGACCTTCTAGAAGGCGGTCCTGATAATATTGATGTTGCAGATCTTACCGATTCTGCCGAAGAAGCCCCTATTATTCAGCTTGCAAACAGTATTCTGGGCGTTGCCATAAAAAGAAGTGTCAGCGATATTCATATAGAGCCCAGAGAAAAGGACCTTATGGTCAGATTTAGACAAGACGGGGTTTTAAGCGTATATAAATTAATTCCCAAAAAAGTTCAAAATGCACTTGTTTCAAGATATAAAATTATGTCTGATTTGGATATTGCGGAGAGAAGACTCCCTCAAGACGGTAGAATTAGAGTAAAAATGGCTAATAAAGTTATAGATTTTCGTGTATCTACGCTGCCGGGTAAATTTGGTGAAAAAATAGTAATGAGAATCCTTGATAAATCAAGCATTTCTCTCGGTCTTGATAATATTATTTCCGACAGGGAAACCTTAAACATTGTAAAAGAAATGATAAGCAGACCTTTTGGCATAATTTTTGTTACAGGACCGACAGGAAGCGGAAAAACTACAACTCTTTACAGCGCTTTGAGTGAAAGAAATACCCCCGAAGTAAATATTTCCACGGCTGAAGATCCTATAGAGTACGATCTTCAAGGAATTACACAGACAGAAGTAAACAAAACAATAGGGCTTGATTTTGCAAAAATATTAAGGGCATTTCTTCGGCAGGATCCTGATATTATGCTTGTAGGGGAAACAAGAGACAAAGAAACAGCAAAAATATCAATAGAAGCTGCTCTTACTGGACACCTTGTGTTTACAACGCTTCATACAAATGATGCACCGGGCGCTGTTATGAGATTGCAGGAAATGGATGTTGAACCCTTCCTGATTTCAAGTTCGACAATAGGCATAATCGCTCAAAGATTATTAAGAAGAATTTGTCCTAATTGCAAAGAAGAATACTATCCTGATGAGAAAACGCTTAAATTCCTTGGTATAGGAAGTGAGACGAGTGTGTCTCATGCAGTAGGGACTTCCGGTAATGGAAGTTATTACAAAGGAAAAGGTTGTGAAAAATGCAACTGGACTGGATACAAAGGGCGTATCGGGGCTTTTGAAGTTATGAAGATAAATGATGATCTTCGTAATTTGATTGCAAAAGGTGCAAATACAGCCATCTTAAGATATGCCGCACAACAATCAGGGATGAAAACTCTTGTTGAGTACAGTATTAACCTAGCAAAGGAAGGACTTACAACTATTGATGAGGTGATAAGGGTTACTTTTACAGGAGAAGGAGCTTCGGCTTTTTGTCCGGGATGTGGAAAACCTGTTGGAGAAGAATTTTACAAATGTCCTTTCTGTCAGTACGAACTTAAAAAAACCTGTAAAAGGTGCGGCAGTACAATTCAAGAAGGCTGGATTTCTTGTACATGTTGTGGTTTAAAACTTATAGATGATATTGCTGATACATTGTGTGAAAATTGTGGTGGCGATATTTCAAATGATATGAGAAACTGTCCGTGGTGTTATATTGATTTAATAAATAATAAAAAAAGAAAGTTAGAGAAAGAGGAGTTATAAAGTTATGATTGAGCAGTTATTGAATTTAGTATTTGCTAAAAAAGCAAGTGATTTGCACATTTCTGTAGGTTTACCTCCAATTATAAGAATTGACGGGAAACTACTCAGGGTAGATCACCCGCCTTTAACAAAGGATGATGTTGAAAAAATAATATACAGCATGCTTTCAAGCGAACAAAGAAGAACACTTGAACAAAACTGGGAACTCGATTGCAGTTATGGTGTTGAGGCTATAGGGCGTTTTAGGATTAACGTTTATAGAGAAAGAGGACACTTTGCAGCTGCTTTGAGGACAATTACCACGGATATTCCTTCATTTGACCAATTAGGACTGCCTGAAGTTGTAAAAGACTTTGCAGAAAAGCCCAGAGGGCTTGTTCTCGTAACCGGTCCTACAGGTAGCGGTAAGTCTACAACGCTTGCAGCAATGATTGACTACGTAAATACAAATAGGGTTGAGCATATTATTACTATTGAAGATCCTATAGAATTTTTGCATTATTCAAAAAGAAGTGTTATTCACCAGAGAGAACTCGGTCATGATACAAGAAGTTTCAGCAATGCTCTAAGAGCGGCATTGAGGGAAGATCCCGATATTATTCTGGTTGGTGAGATGAGGGATCTTGAAACAATTTCGCTTGCATTAACCGCAGCAGAAACCGGACACCTTGTGTTTGGAACACTTCACACCTCTTCTGCTTCCCAGACAATTGACCGTATTGTAGACGTTTTTCCCGCAGAACAGCAGCAACAAATAAGAATTCAGCTCTCAAACAGTTTAGTCGGAGTATTCAGCCAAACTTTATTGCCAAAAATATCTCAGGAAGGCACTAAAAAGGGTCGAGTTCTTGCTCAGGAAATAATGGTTGTTACTCCTGCTATTTCAAACCTTATAAGAGAAGGTAAAACAGTACAGATATATTCTTCTATACAAACAGGCGGTGTTCATAAAATGCAGACACTGGAAGCTTCTCTTAAAGAACTTTATGGTAAAAACCTGATTACGTTTGAAGATGCAATGACAAAGTCAAGTCGTCCAGATGATTTGAAACGTATGATTGAAAACACCCTGTAAAAAATATCGAAAGATCATAAAATAATTAATTCAACCACTACAAGGAGTATGAGATGGTTCAATTCCTCTATAAAGCTAGAGATGAAAAAGGAGCCTTGCATCAAAATGTTGTAATAGCTGAATCAATTGAGAATGCTCAAACACAACTTTTTGAAAGGGGGTTGTGGGTAATAGAACTTGAATTAATTAATAATAATAAAAAAGCTTTATTGGATTTTGAGTTGGACGGAATTTTTGCTGAAATAATGGGCGTTGGTCTCAAAGATCTGGTTGTTTTTTGCAGGCAATTTGCTGCGCTTGTTAATGCAGGAGTGGCAATGATGAGGTCGCTTAATATACTATCTTTGCAGACAGAAAATCCTAAATTGGCAAAAATCTTAAAACAGGTAAAAGATGATGTTGAACAGGGAATAAGCCTTTCCGAGGCGTTTGGAAAGCATCCGTCTGTTTTTGACAGGCTTTTTGTCAGTATGATTAAGGCAGGAGAAACAGGCGGCGTTTTGGATGAAGTTATGAACCGTATTGCATTGTTCATGGAGAACAGGGCAAGGCTTTCTGCAAAAATCAAGTCTGCTATGGCTTATCCTGCTGTCGTTTCCGTTTTTGCAGTTATAATATTCTTTGTAATGCTTACTGTTATTCTTCCGAAATTTTCTGAGATTTTCTCCCGTCTTGGAAGTGAACTGCCTGCTTATACACAATTTTTAATTAATTTAAGTCAATTCTTAAGATCACCGGGATCTTTGCTTTTAATAATTAGTTTTGGCTTTTTGGGGTACGGATTTAAGAAAATTTATTCGCTTGAAAGAGGAAAATATTTTTTTGATAAACTTTTTTTAGGGCTTCCCATTGCGGGAGGACTTATGCAAAAAGTCGCCGTGGCTAGATTTACCAGAACTTTTGGAACATTAATAAAAAGCGGTGTTCCTATTTTAACTTCTCTTGAGATTGTGGAAGAATCCTCCGGTAATGCTGTGCTTGCAAAAGCTGTCAGGGATGTAAAAGAAGAAGTTAAACAGGGCGGAATGATTCATAAACAGCTTGAAAAATCAGAAATTTTTCCGCCTATGGTAACGTCAATGATTGCAATAGGTGAAGAAACAGGTGAACTTGATTTAATGCTCACAAAAATAGCTGATTTCTATGATTCTGAAGTTGAATCAGGAGTTGAATCATTAACTTCTCTTTTAGAACCGGTAATGATGGTTTTTCTTGGAGGAATGGTCGGAGCTGTAATCGTTGGCATGTATCTTCCAATGTTTAGAATTTTTGATGCCATAAAATAAAAAATATTTAAGTCCTAACTCCATCTTTCATATAAATCGTTGGGGATGCCGGCAGCGTCCAATGTTTTGCCGACAACAAAATCTATTCCATCCTCCAGTGTTTTGATTTTTCCGTAAAAACCAATGATAGGCGGAACAATTTTTACTCTTAATTTTGATAATTTCAGCATATTTTCAAGATGAATTGCGCTAAAAGGGGTTTCTCTCGGAGAGATAACCAGAGTTCTTTCTTCTTTAATTGAAACATCCGCTGTGCGTGAAATAAGATTTTCGGATAATCCTGAAGCAATAGAGGCAATAGAGGCCATGCTTGCAGGTGCAATTATCATCCCCGTTGATTTATAAGACCCGCTGGCAGGACTTGCCCATATTTCATCATCGAGCCAGACTTTTAAAGTTTCTATATTCGGATCAATATCCAAATAATCGAGGATTTGCCCCTTAATAATATTTTTATCATGCGAAATTTCGATCCCGAGTTCCTGTTCGAATATATAATAAGCTTTTGAAGATATTATAAGTTCGACCTTGTAATCATTTCTTAGAAGGAACTCAAGGGTTCGAATACCGAAAATTATTCCGCTTGCAGCAGTTATTGCAAGTGTTATTGGTTCTTTTTTGTCCATAAGACAATTTTATCATATTTGATTAAAATGTTTATTAACGTAACATTTCTTGTTATTTTTTCTTAAAATCGGAACTATTGTTGTGATATTAAGAAAGTAGGTCTATAATTAATATATGATTAAGATAGGGTGCCGGAATATGCAACAAGAGATTCAAAAAATTTCATTTTTTTTGATTACCTTTATATTGATTATTTTGGTTATGATTCCGCTTTTAGCAACAATTCAGAGTGGTTTTGACTCAACAAACGGATATTATGAAAATGCAAAGTAATAAGCGAAACATTAAAGATTAAACTAATTTATAAAATAAATTCCAATTACTTCTTTTAATTTTTATAGAAACAAATTGACCTCTACTTATTTGCCCGCTCATGCGGGTTTTTTTTTAAGCATTAATATATTTGAATTGAGTGGAGTTTAGATTTGTTTTAAAGAATTTCTTCAGCTGCATCAATAAAGCATTTTACAAAATGAGTGCATTTGTGTTCATCGATTGAAGATATCCTTCCTCCGCAGCGGTTAGGGTGTCCGCCGGCATCAAATTCTTTGTTTCCCAACATTAGAGCTTTAGTTGATATTTTCATTGCTGAATCGTCTTTTGAAAGAATGCTCATCTGGTAAACATCATCGGCAGGGTTCAACTGTTTTGAGCCTCTGTAAAACGTGATTACTGCCTGAACATTATTTAGCTTATTTTTAATTTGTGGAGAGATTAAGCTGTCATCAGGATTATTTGCCAGTATTCGCCGTCTAAAATCACCCAGAATGCGGCTGGTTACTTTATTATCCTGTCCTAAATCTATCCATTCTTTGTCTTGCGGTTCTATAATTATGTATGCCAGTTTTTTACTCGGGCTGAACTGAATTTTTTCAGTAAAAAGTTTGTTTTGAAAAGCTTTTTCTTTAATGTTTAAATTCTCAAGAATATTAAAGTTCTTTATAATTTTATTCCTGTCTCCTTCCGGCAGAGCGTTTTCTATCTGCTCAAAGACTTCTTTAGATGTCGGATGTTCGAGCATTTTAGGCGTTTTATTTATTTTTGTCGAAGAAATATCAACCAATCCCGATTTTTTGAAATCATCGGACATTCCACAAAACAGATTTAACAAACTTTCGTTATCAAGCTTTATTTTTAAACTTTCAAAAAATCTAAAAATTATACTTGAACAGGATTTTGCCGTTGTATCAATATAAATAGGCGCATTAGGGGAAGATTTTACCGGATTTTCATTAGTTGTATGATGGTCAAATCCGACGATGTTTTCGGGCTTATATTGTTCCAGTAATTTTGCTGTTTCAGTTGAGGCTCTTGATAAATCGTTAAAATCAACAATAATAGCAAGATCTCCTTTGGTTCCCAGCATTTTTGGTGAAGTTACAGTAATATCCTCACTTATATAGCTTCCTTTTAAATCACCATCCGCTATGACACGTGCAATTTTATTTTTTGATTTGAGCCATCTTGCAAGTGGTTGTGCTGAGCTTAAAGTATCATCATCAGGAGATTTATGGCAGTATATATCTACAACAGATGCTTTATTAATTCTTTCTTCTATCGGTCTTGCTGTGTTATATGGTATTTTATTTGCGTTAAAACCAATGGTTATTTTATTACTGTTAGTGATATTCATTATTTTAATGTTCCTTTTTTAAGTCTCATTATGCTTAACAACTGTAAAAATAAAAGTTGATATCAAAAAATAAAATCTTTACATTTTGTAATAATCCAGCGTTCGTTTATGTACAAATTGCTTTATAAACTTATAAAAATCATATTTTTTATCTGAATTATGCTAGAATTTAAGTAGATTAAATGTTTTTTGAGAAATTAAATGGCAAATTATAAAACTCAGGCTATAAATTTAAAATCATATACTCTTGGCGAATCAGATAAAATTATGGTCATGTACTCGAGGGAACATGGATTAATCAGATGCGTGGCAAAAGGTGTTAAAAAATCTTCAAGCACTCTTGGCGGCAGAATGCAGCTTCTTATCGCGAATAATTTGCTTCTTGCAAAGGGAAGAAATCTGGATATAGTTTGTCAGGCAGAAGTTGTAGAAAGCTTTTCGAGTCTTCGCAATGACATGACGAAACTTATTTATTCTTTTTATTGCGCTGAACTTATAACAAATTTTGGGCTTGAAAGCGATGCTAATTGCAAAAATATTTATGATATTTCATTTGAAGCATTAAAAAATATTTCAATTTTTTCATCTCTAGAAGAAATTTTATGGACAGTTATTAGATTTAAACTCAGGCTCATGGAAGCAATCGGTTATGCAGCAGAAATTAATCAATGCGTAAAATGTAATGAATCAGAGCATAATTTTGGCGGTTATCATTTTATCAGCCCTGAAGCAGGTGGAGTTGTTTGCAGCGATTGCAATGCAAATACCCCTAAAACTTTGCAAATAGACAAGAGACATCTTAATGTGTTTAGAGATGCACAAATATATGATTTCCCCGAAGACAAGGAATGTTTTGACAGAACACTGCTCTATTCGTGTTTTAATATAATGAAGGAATATGTTTCTGTAAGGTCGGATAAGAAACTTAAAACACCGGAAATGATTGAAGCGTTATGTTGACAAAAGATCAAGAAGTAAAAGAAACTGTGAAAGAAGAAATAAACGAAAATAACCATATAAAACCTGATGGGTACAGGTCTGTACTTAAAAATAAAAATTTTCTGGCGTTATGGATAGCACAGATTTTTTCTCAACTTGCGGACAGGGTAATTTTTGTGGTTTTTGTTGCTGTGATAGCAAGCAAATTTATTTCTACATCAACTACCCCTCAAAGTTTATTGTATGTCGCATTTACAATCCCTGCAGTGTTATTAACTGCGGTTGCCGGAGTTTTTATAGACAAATGGAACAAAAAGCATATTCTTATTGTTACAAACATCGCAAGAGCTTTTTTAATAGCATTATTGCCTTTGTTTAGCAAATCATTGTTTGGGATTTACGCTCTTGCTTTTGTTGTTTCTGCCATAACACAATTTTTTGTACCTGCAGAAGCTAGTACAATCCCGACAACAGTAAAAAAGAGCCAGCTTTTATCTGCAAATTCACTCTTTACAGCTACAATGATGGGATCAATTATTTTCGGATTCGTTCTTGGAGACCCTTTAATCAATATTTTTGGACTTAAAGAAGTTTATATAGCTATTTCATCACTTTTTGTGCTTTCTACAATATCTCTTTTGTTTTTGAAATATAAACCTACAGAAGCCGAAAAAAACCAGCACAAGACCTTTAAAGAGTTTACGGATGAACTTAAAGAAGGCTTTGCTTATATAAAAAGCAATCCAATTGTTTTAAACGCCATGTTAAAGCTTTCTGCATTGTTTTCTATAATAGTAATGCTCTGTATTCTTTCGATAAGCATTAGTCAGCAAATTCTTTATCCTAACCAACTCGCACTCGGAGCTCAAAAGTTTGTTTATATAGTTGCCTTCAGCGGATTGGGGATGGTTATTGGTTCATTAATAGTAGGTAAATTCTTTAAAAAACAAAAAAAACTTCTCACGACTTTTACGGGTTTTACTATTATAGGAGTGAGTCTGGTATTTTTAACAGCTTTAAAACTTATTCCTCAGGGTTTACATGTAATTATTCCGGAAGGACACATTGCAGGAATTTATTTTGAGGCAGTTAAATTTACTTTAAGAATGGTATATTGTTATGTTTTCGCAGCTTTATTAGGATTTGGATGTGCGATGTCAGCCATTCCTGTTCAAACAATTTTGCATACACAAGTGCCTGAATCTATGCGAGGAAAAGTTTTTGGGGTCCAGTTTACATTACTTAGTACTTCTTCAACTTTACCGATTATAATAGCAGCTTATGCTGCGGATTTAATTGGAGTTGTTAAAATTTTATTTTTGGTTGGAATTCCTGTTGCGCTATTTGGTGTTTGGGGTATTTTAAAAAATAGAGAGAAAACTGAGTAAAAAAAGAACTTCATGGAGTTAAAATTTAAAAGTGTCATTCTTTAATGCATATAAATTTTTAAAGAAAAAAAAATTAAATCCTTCTCATAAAGTTTATCTTTCGATAAGCAGCGAAGGTTATGGGCATTCAAGCAGAGCTATGGCTATTGCACGCCAATTCCCCGGAAACGAAATATTGGTTGGAACTTACAGTTATGCTTTAGAAAGATTTAAATATGCCGGTTATCCTTGCATTGAGTTGCCTCAGGAGTTGAAGCTCGTTGGTGAACAAGGAGAATTTGACGTTAAAAAAACCATAATAAAAAATCATACTTGGGCTTATACGTTCAACAGTATTGTAAAAAAAGAAATAGAGATAATAAGAGACAGTAGGGCTTCGTGTGTTGTTGCAGACGGAAGGCTTGCGCCTGTTATGGCGGCAGACAAATTAGGACTTCCTTGTGTCGTTATAACCAACCAGAGCGCTTTTTATCCGTTTTTCGAGCAGGATACTGCTTTAGTAAGGGTATTCGGGAGATCTTTTGACTGGGTTATGAAAACCTGGCTCAGTTCTTCTGAAGAAATTATGATTCCTGATTTTCCTCCGCCTTATACGGTTTGTTTGCCAAATTTAAGCCATAATTTCAAGGTTAAGAAGCGGACAAGATTTGTCGGTCCCCTTGTTTCCTTTGAAGATAATGAAATTATACCTATAGACAAGCCAAATGATAAATATGTGGTTGTTACTCTAGGGGGACACGAGTATAGAAGACCTCTTCTTGACTATGTTATTGAGGCGGCTAAAATTATGCCAGATGTCCATTTTGATGTGTTTACAAGTTTTGAAGTTGAGGACGTTCCCGATAATTTGAAAATAAAAGCAATGGTTCCGAACATAGCGCCCTATTTAAAAGCTTCTGATGTGGTTATAACTCAGGCAGGACACAGTACAGCAATGGAACTTTTGACGCTTGGCAAGGCTTCGGTCATTGTTCCGGATGCAAAACAAACTGAACAGGAAAATAATGCATCGCGAATGAGCGAAATGGAAGTAGCTATAACTCTAAGCTATGAAGAACTTTTGCCTGAAAAACTTGCTGAAGCGGTAAAAACAATAATTTATGATCCAAAATATAAGCGAAATGCCGAAAAATTCAAGGAAATGGCGAAAAAAATTCAGGGAAGCAAAAAAGCGGCAGAAGTTTTAAGAGAATACTCCTCAAGATTGCAATATTATTAGTAAATGCTACAATTAATTAAATGTATAAATAAATTTTGAGGAAAAAGATTTGAAGGACAGATTTGTATTGGGAATATTAATTATACTGTCCTGGGCTATATTGATAATTTTACAAAAATATATCCCGATCCCCTCGCCAATTTATATATTACTTGGTGGTATGGTTTTATATACTCTTTTAATTCAGGCAGCGCAGTATCATCAGAAAAGAAAAAAACGAAAACTGATTAAAAAAGGGCTTTTTGAAAAAATAGAAGCTGAAAAAAGAGAATATAAGCCCTTTGTAAGTATTTTAATTCCTGCACATAACGAAGAATTTGTTATAAAAGACACAATAGACAATATTCTTTTGTTAGATTATGAAAGTTTCGAAATTATTGTTATAGATGACAGAAGTACTGACAATACCGCAAAAGTCCTTGAAAAATTGTCCGCTGAATATGAAAATTTAAAATGTCATATCAGGGATAAAGATGCTTTTCCCGGGAAATCAGCAGTTTTAAACGAGATTTTGCCCGTAACAAAAGGGGAAGTGATTTGTGTATTTGATGCCGATGCAAGAGTTAAGCCTAATTTTCTGAAAAAAATTATTACATACCTTTCAGACCCTGATGTTGGTGCAGTTCAGGCAAGAAAAATAATCAGCAATAAAGATTTTAACCTGTTAACAAGATGTCAGGACAATGAATATGCTCTCGATACACATTTTCAGCTTGGAAGAGACTGTATTAAAGGTGCTGTTGAGTTAAGAGGAAATGGTCAGCTTATCAAAAAACAGGCACTTCTTGATATAGGCGGCTGGAATAATTTTACTTTAACGGATGATCTGGATATTTCAACGCGACTTCATTTAAAAGGTTGGGATATAAGATTATGTCCTGATGTAAGTGTTTATGAAGAGGGTGTAATAACCTTTTTACCTCTTTTAAGACAAAGAAGAAGATGGGTAGAGGGAAGCATAAGAAGATATCTGGACTATTTCCTTGATGTAATGTTCTCAAAAGAAATTTCATTCAGGGTAAGTGTTGATATGTGGGCGTATATAGCCGAATTTATTTTGCCTATATGGCTTGTTTCAGAATATTGTATTCAAGGATTTAAATTTATAAAAGGGATTGAAAACAACATTCTTGTCACTTTATCAATCATTCCTGCCATAGCTTTGTTCTTTATTTCAGGCTTGATATACAGTTTAAGAAAATATAAAAGGCTTTCTCTTTTAGATGCAGCTAAACAAGCGGCTGAAACTATATTTTATATGTTTATAGTATGGGTTCCTGTTGTTTCATTTATTATATTCAAGATAATCTTTTCCAAGAGAACAATGGATTGGGGTAAGACAGCTCATGGATCAGCGATTGCCCAATTTAATGAGCCTGAAAAAGAACTGGTAAAAACAGCAGAATAAAATAAAAGGTAAATTTTAAAATGACTTCTCCCAAAAAGAGTATTTTAGAAGCTAAAGGCTATGATATACCTTTGTGCGTTGACGAATACAGGTTGAAATTGGATTCGAATGAAAATGCAATGGGGCCTTCCCCGAAAGTCTTAGAATCACTCAGGAAGATAACTGCAAAAGATATAAAATACTATCCTGCTTACGGTGAAGTTATAAATAAACTTGCAAGTGCTAATAATATAGATCCTGATATGATTTTGCCGACAAGTGGTGCTGATGAAGCGATAAATTATATTTTTGATACTTTTGTTGAGAAAGAAGATACAGTATTAGCAGTTACTCCGAGCTTTGTAATGCCAAAAATATATGCAAATATTCTTGGATGTACTTATCAGGAAATTAATTATGCGGAAAAATTTATTTTTCCTGTTGAAGAAATACTTGAAAATATTGGTAAAAATACCAAGTTAATCATTGTTACTACGCCAAATAATCCCACAGGCGAAGTCATATCAAGAGAAAATATGCTCAAAATTATTGAAGCATCTAATGGAAAATATATTTTAATTGATGAAACCTATTTCAATTATGCAGATGAGACTTTTTTGGATTTAATTGAAAAATACTCTAATGTTTTTATAACGCGTTCAATGTCCAAGGATTTTGGGCTTGCAGGCTTAAGATTCGGCTATATAATCTCCAACAAAGAAAATATTAAGCATATACAGAAGGCTCTAAGACCTTATAGTGTAAATATCGTTGCTGTAAAAGCAGCTATAGCTGCGCTTGATGATGTAGAATACTTAAATAATGTGGTTTCTCAGGTTAATCAATCAAAAAAACTTCTCACAGACGGATTAAAAGATTTAGCTGTAAAGGTTTATCCAAGTAATGCAAACTTTTTACTTGTTGATTTCGGTGAAAAATCTGATTTTATTTACAAAAAACTTTTGAATTCAGGGATAAAAGTTAAGAATTTTGAAAAAACTGCAAACCTTGAAAATTGCCTTAGAATAGCACTTCCCTCTGTTGAAGATACTAAATATATTCTTGATTGCCTTAAATCAAGAGATTTGATAGTTTTTGACGTTGATGGTGTGCTTGTAGATACCAGAAATTCTTATCGAACAGCAATAAAAGAAACTTACAGACATTTTTCCGAGAAAGATATTTCGCAGGAAGAAATCCAAAATGCGAAAAATTTGGGCGGTTTAAACAATGACTGGGACTTAACCGAGTATTTGCTCAAAAATTCAGGTTTCAATATTCCTAAAAAGCAAATTATAGATAAATTTCAGGAATTATATTTTGGAAATAACGGTGACGGGTTTATTTTAAACGAAGAAATACTTATTTCTCCCGAAGCTATAAAAAATCTTTCAAAAGATTATGATTTGGCGATATTTACGGGAAGACCCGCACAGGAAGCAGATTTTGTGCTTAAAAGATGGGGACTTGAGGACTGTTTTAGCCCAGTAATTACGATGGAAGACCTTCCTGAAGGAAAACACAAACCCGAGCCTGACGGATTATTGAAAATTTTGAAAACAGTTTCGCCAAAGAATGCTTATTATCTGGGAGATACTCATGATGATATGATTTCAGCCAAAAAAGCAGGTATTAAAGCTATAGGTGTGCTTCCTCCGCAGGATAAAAGTTTTGAACTTAAAGAAAAACTTGTTCAATATGGCGCAGAAGAAGTTCTGCAAAACACAGAAGATCTGGTAAAATTATTTAAAATTTCCGCAATGATATGATAAATTAAGAAAGAACCTTGAAAATTTAATCTGCCAAGCGGAGCGTTAAAAACTAAAACGCAAAAGCTTATTCTTGCTTATTGGCTAAGAAGCCACTCACTAACTTCCGGCACACTACTTAAAATAGTTGATTATCGGAAAGGAGGTGATGCAAGTAAAAAGGGATAAAATAGAAAAAGCCCTATTAGTACTAGAGCTTTTTCTGAAAATTATTTTGTTTCTTTTGACGAAATAGGGCTTCTGATGGGTAAGTGCTTGCAACACCTGCCCGCCCTTTTTAACATTATATCAGAGTTGAAAATTTTTTAAAGTGGTAAAAAATAACAAACGGAGTCAAATAATTATGAGAACAGCGAGCGTTGAGAGAAAAACACTTGAAACAGAAATAAAAATAAATCTGAATCTTGATGGAACAGGCGTTAAAAATATTAAAACAGGTATAAAATTCTTTGATCATATGCTTGAGCAGCTTGCTTCTCACGGCTATTTTGATCTTGATATTCAGGTAAATTCTCTGGACAAAGACGCTCATCACATTGTTGAAGATGTTGCACTTTCGTTAGGAGAAGCTTTCAGAAAAGCTTTGAGCGACAAAAAAGGCATAAATCGATACGGGTTTACTTTTATTCCTATGGACGAAGCGTTGGCGCAAGTTTCAATAGACATAAGCGGAAGACCTTTTTGCGGTTTCACCGCAAATATTCAGGAAGAAATAACAAGTGATCTTGAAACAGCCCTTGTTAAACATTTCTTTATAAGTTTTGCCACAGCGGGTATGTTGACCTTGCATATAAGGCTTCTTGACGGAGAAGACCCTCATCATAAAATTGAAGCTATATTTAAAGCTTTTGCACGGGCATTAAAACACGCTTGCAGCATAAATAAAGAACATTCCGAATTATTACCTTCTACTAAAGGGGTAATTTAAGAATATGAGCGGTTTGATAGTATTAGATTATGGTGCAGGCAATATTAAAAGCGTAACCAACATCCTCGATAAGTTGGGTTGTACGTATAAATTGACCGATAAAAAAGAGGAAATTCTGGAAGCTGATAAAATTATTCTTCCGGGGCAAGGGCATTTCGGGCAGTTTATGGAGTCTTTAAGCTCAAAAGGTCTTACTGATGCTTTAATTTATAAAATAAATTCGGGTGTTCCTTTTTTGGGAATTTGTCTCGGCATTCAAGTTCTTTTTGAAGAAAGCGAAGAAGCTCCGGGAGTAAAAGGTTTAAGTATTTTTCCGGGAAAAGTTGTTAAATTTACAGAAGGAAAAGTTCCTCAAATTGGTTGGAATAAACTTAAAACAACTGAAAATAACAGTATTTTGACTGACGAGTACGTTTATTTTGTAAATTCTTATTATGTCGTTCCTGAAAATAAAGAAATTATTTCTTCTTATTCAGATTATTATATCGATTTTGTTGCATCAATTGAGTCAAAAAACGTATCTGCTTTTCAGTTTCACCCTGAAAAGAGCGGTGAAGTCGGTTTTGAATTCTTTAAACGATGGATTGAAATTTATTAAAAGTACATGTCCGTTCTAATTTGCAAATTGAATATTTAAACTTCATCATAGCTTTTATATTGTTGCTTTTAGTTGTTAGTTTATTTAAAGCAACACTGTGTTCAGGCTCTTTAAGCTGTTCAATTTTATTATAAATTTGATTTGTTTGCAGTTTATTGTTCATAATTATCTCCTTATATAACCACTTTAATTAAGTATCAACTTGAAAATATTCTAATGAAGTTTTAAAAAAAGGCATATTTTTTAAATATTTGTTTTAAATAAGATGGTTTTGGAATTGAGGCTTTGAGTTATAATAAATAAGTATAAAATTATGTTAATTTATTCGAGAACCAAAATATGCTGGCAAAAAGAATAATTCCATGTCTTGATGTAAAAGACGGACAAACCGTAAAAGGGGTTAACTTCCTTAATCTCAGGCATGCCGGAGATCCGGTAAGTCTTTCTGCAAGATATTCGCAGGAAGGTGCAGATGAAATAGTTTTTCTTGACATAACTGCAACCAATGAAGGTCGCGACACAATGAGAAATGTCGTTGAAAAGGTAGCTAAACAGATTTTTATTCCTTTAACAGTCGGCGGTGGAATCAGAACTCTTGAAGATATTAGAAAAATCCTTCTTTCCGGTGCGGATAAAGCTTCTTTAAATACGGCTGCCGTTGTAAACCCAGAAATTATAGAAAAAGCTTCCCAAGCATTCGGCTCCCAGTGTATAGTTGTTGCGATAGATGCGAAAAGAGAAAATAATGAATGGTTTGTTTACATTAATGCCGGTACAAAAAAAACTCAATGGAAAGTTCTTGATTGGGTTAAAGAAGTTGAAAAACTCGGCGCGGGAGAAATTTTGCTTACTTCAATGGATGCAGACGGCACCCAAAACGGCTTTGATATTGAACTTACAAGAGCAGTTTCTTTAAATACAAATCTTCCTGTTATTGCTTCCGGTGGTGCAGGTCCGAGTATGGAGCATTTTAGCGATATTTTTGAAAAAGGAGCAGCAGATGCAGCGCTTGCAGCTTCAATTTTTCATTTTGATACCGTTAAAATTAAAGATTTAAAGAATTTTTTGTATAATAAAGGCATCCCTACAAGATTAAAGTAGAGAGTGAAAGAGAAAGGACTATTTGATGATTATCCCAAGCATAGACATAATGGATGGAAAAGCAGTCCAATTAAAACAAGGCAAAGAAAAAGTTGTTGAAAGAGAAGATGTTTTTGAACTTGCGGAGTATTTTGGACGTTTTGGAGAAATTGCGGTTATTGATCTTGATGCTGCAATGGGCAAAGGAAATAATACAGAGCTTATAAAAGAACTTTGCAAAGTTGCTGATTGCCGTGTTGGCGGTGGGATAAGAACTATTGAAAAAGCTAAAGAAATTCTGTCTTATGGCGCTAAGAAAATTATTATAGGTACAGCAGCATCAGAATTGTTTTTAAGTCAACTTCCAAGAGATAAAGTCCTTCTGGCAATAGATACAAGAAACGGAAAAATTGTAACGCGCGGTTGGCAAACAGAAACAGCAAATACCGCAGAGGAACTCGTAAGAAGATTTGATAAACTTTGTTCGGGCTATCTGTACACAATCGTGGAAAAAGAAGGAATGATGGGCGGAACAGATGTTGAAGCAATAAAACATATCCGTTCAATCACCGATAAAGAACTCATAGCTGCCGGCGGCATAAGTTCTATAGAAGAAATAGTCGAACTTGACAAGATTGGTGCAGGTTGCCAGCTCGGAATGAGTATTTATACAGGGAAAATAAGTTTGGAAGAAGCTTATGTTGCTCTGCTTGATTTTGAGAAGGGGAAAGGCTTAATCCCCACAGTTGTTCAAGATATAAGTTCAAAAGAGGTTTTAATGCTTGCATACAGCAATAAAGAGGCTGTTACAAAAGCACTTAAGACGGGAAAAGCAACTTATTATTCACGTTCAAGAAAATCTCTCTGGACAAAAGGTGAATCTTCAGGCAATACCCAAAAATTAATAAAAGTTAAATATGACTGCGACAGAGATTCTTTGTTGTATGTAGTTGAACAAACAGGACCGGCATGTCATACAGGCAGTGAAACCTGCTTTGGAGAGAGAAACTTTGATCTGGATGAATTGTATAAAGTTCTTGAAAGCAGATTTAAAGAGCTTCCGGAAGATTCGTTCACTACAAAGCTTTTTAAAGATGAAGTTTTTCTTAAGCGTAAAATAAATGAAGAAGCTTTTGAAGTAATTCATGCAACAAATAAAGACGAATTAATCTGGGAAGTGTCAGATTTGACCTATTTTGTAATGACTTTAATGGTTAAATATGGTGTGACACTTGAAGATGTAAAAAATCATCTTTCTTCTCGAAGAAAATAAACTATTTGTCATTGCGAGAAGTGGCGATGCCCTGACGTGGCAATCTGTTTTGTATTAGGCATTGTTTAAACAAGTTCAGCGTAACAATCAGTTATAATTATTGTAATATCAAGGGAATTAGTTTGTGAAACTCATAAAACACAGCGAATTATCAGAAGAATTTTATAAATATCAGGAATTTGACGGGATTGAATCGGTTTCTTCAATAATTTCTGATGTAAAAAATCGTGGTGATAATGCAATAAAAGAACACAGCAAAAAATTCGGAGACGGAGATATTATAGAGCTTGAAGTTACACCTGAGGAAATCGAAAAAGCCTATAATGAAACTTCTGATGAAATAAAAAATTCATTAAAACAGGCAATAGAAAACGTAAAAAACTTTGCAAAAGCTCAAATCTCGGTAATTAAAGATATAGAAACCGACATAAACGGAGTAAAGCTCGGGCATAAAGTAATTCCTCTTGAAAGAATAGGGGCTTATGTACCCGGCGGTAATTATCCGCTTCCTTCTTCGGTAATAATGTCTGTAATTCCCGCAAAAGTCGCAGGAGTGAAAGAAATTACGGTTTGCAGTCCAAAAATTAAGCCTGCTACAATAACAGCATGCAAACTCGCAGGAGTTGACAGAATTTTTAGAATCGGCGGCGTGCAGGCTATTGCGGGCATGGCTTACGGCACAAAAACAATCCCTAAAGTCGATAAAATAGTCGGACCGGGTAATAAATACGTTACTGCTGCAAAAAAAGAGGTTTACGGGGTATGCGGAATTGATTTTCTTGCCGGACCCAGTGAAGTTATGATTATTGCAGATGAAACAGCAAATCCATCTTTTATAGCGGCAGATATGCTGGCACAATGTGAACATGATCCAGATGCAAGAGCTTATCTGGTTACAACTTCAGAGAAATTTGCAAATGATGTTATCAAAAAAGTCGAAGAATTTTTGATAACACTTGAAACAAGAGAAATAGCATCAAAATCTATCTCTA
The DNA here is from genome assembly GCA_037147175.1 of bacterium. Classification (NCBI taxonomy): domain Bacteria; species bacterium. Next base: position 54,271 of record JBAWVS010000003.1, on the reverse strand, counting down.
AAAGCATTGTAATTCTGGTTGAAAATATTGAACAAGCTATAGAAATATCTAATAGAAAAGCCCCTGAACATCTGGAAATTTGTTATAAAAATGCTGAAAAAGACATTGATAAATACAAAAACTACGGTTCTTTGTTTATAGGCGATTATTCTGCGGAAGTTTTCGGGGATTATTGCAGCGGAACTAATCATATACTGCCGACAAACGGAGTTGCCAGATATACAGGCGGTTTAAGTGCGCTGGATTTTGTAAAAATCCAAACTTACCAGCAAATTTCAAAAAATGCAGCTCAAAATACTTTATGCGCAGTTGCTTCCAACCTGGCAAATATAGAAGGGCTTATGGCTCACAAACTTTCTGCTGATTTGAGAAAACAAATTTAAATATTCAACTCGCAAAAAATGCCGTATAGCTTGTTATGGGCGTTTTTTGATAAACTTATTTTATATAAAAATTGACGATAATCTATGCTTTGCTTATACTACATACTGTTGGCATATTCAGCCTAAATTTGTTTGAAAACCAAGAACTAAAAAGGAGATAAAACTTTGACTAATGCAGTTGTTGTTGGTGCGCAATGGGGAGATGAAGGTAAGGCTAAGATTATTGATCTTCTCTCTGAAAACGCCGATCTTGTAGTTAGGTATCAAGGCGGATGTAATGCAGGGCATACTGTAGTTACAGGCGGTCAAACATATAAATTTCATCTTATTCCTTCAGGAATTTTATACAAAGGAAAAACATGCATTATTGGTTGTGGAACAGTAATTAATCCTGAAGTTTTGAATAAAGAAATTGAAGGATTAAAAGAAAAAGGTATTGATACTTCATGCCTGTACATTAGTACTTCAGCGCATGTAACGCTTCCGTATCATATAGATATTGATGAATTAAATGAAAACGCGCTTGGAAAAAACAAAATAGGCACAACTAAAAGAGGAATCGGACCTACCTATGTCGATAAAATAGACAGAGTAGGCATAAGGGTAGAAGATCTTCTTGATGAAGAAATTTTAAAAGAAAAAATTGATATAGTTCTCCCTAAGAAAAACAAACTGTTAGAATCTTACGGATGTAAGACTTATGATAAAGATGAAATTCTTGAAGTATGCAAAAAATATTCAGAAATGCTTTCTCCTTATGTGAAAGATACTGTCGAATTGTTAAGGCAAGCAATTTTAGAGAATAAAAACATTCTTTTTGAAGGCGCACAAGGTGCGATGCTGGATATTGACCATGGAACATATCCTTATGTAACCAGTTCCAGTCCTATAGCAGGAGGAGCATGCAATGGCAGCGGGATTGGTCCGACATATCTGGATAAAGTTATAGGCGTATTTAAGGCTTATGTAACAAGAGTAGGAGAAGGTCCTTTTGCAACGGAATTGGGCGATATATTCGGAGAAAAAATTCAACAGATTGGCGATGAATTCGGTACTACAACAGGAAGAAAAAGAAGGTGCGGCTGGTTCGATGCAATAGCTGCAAAATATTCCACTCTGTTAAACGGTTTAACAGATATTGCCCTCACAAAACTCGATGTTTTCGATTCTTTTGAAGAAATTAAAATTTGTGTAGGTTATGAAGATAGAAGAGATGGAAGAATTTATGAATATTATCCGTCAATAACAAGCCTTCATAAATATCTTGATCCTATTTATGAAACCATGGACGGCTGGATGCAAAATATTTCGGAAATAAAAAACTACGAAGACCTTCCTGAAAATGCGCAAAAATATATAAAAAGACTTGAAGAAATTATAGGAGTGCAAATTTCTATAATTAGCGTCGGCGCAAATAGAGACCAGACTATTATGCTGAATAGTCCTTTGAAATGTAAAGCGGGAGTATAAATCCTCTTATAAATATGACGATTTATACTTGACTTCAAATTATGCTCTTGGTAATTTAAGTATGTGGATGACACAAAACTTCTAATTAACTGAAAATTCGAATAAGAAATGCGCTATTAGCTCAGCCGGTAGAGCAATCCCCTTTTAAGGGAGAGGTCCCGCGTTCGAATCGCGGATAGCGCATTTTTTTTATGCAATAATTTATTTACCAAAGCTTACAATTTATTGACTCTATATCTTAAGCGTGATAATTTCAAAAATGTGGATGAGAAAAAAATGCCGTTAATTAAAAATAAAAAATAAAGGTGCCAAAAATGATGCTAACAATGCTTTATGAAGGCAAGGCAAAAAAAATATTTGCCACAGAGAATCCAAAAGAGGTTATAATATCTTTCAAGGATGATGCTACAGCGTTTAACGGTGAGAAAAAAGATAGTTTTTTAGATAAAGGTCGTGTGAATCTTGCGTTCACACGATATTTTTTTGAATTACTTCACTCTCACAATGTAAAAACCCATATAGTTTCATTTATCGATGATGTTTCTCTGAAAGCCAGAAAAGTTGATATTGTCCCGCTGGAAGTTGTTGTCAGAAACTTTGCGGCAGGTTCTATTTGCAGAAGACTGGGATTTGAGAAAGGGATGGTTTTTACACCGCCTCTTTGCGAATTTTATCTCAAGGATGATTCGCTAGGCGACCCAATTCTTTGCAAAGAACATATTCGATATATGAATACCGTAACAGAAGAAGAGTTGGCTCAAATTGAAGAAACGGCTCTGGAAATCAATGCAATAATTTCCGGACACATGGATTCTTTTGGTATAATATTAGCGGATTTCAAATTAGAATTTGGAAAAACTGATGACGGAGAAATAATTCTAGCTGATGAAATTTCTCCCGATACCTGTCGTTTTTGGGTTAAAAAAACGATGGAATCTCTTGATAAAGATGTTTATCGAGAAGAAAAAGGTGATTTGGTAACTTCTTACAAAAAACTGGCAGATCTTTTAAATATAGAAATTTAACTGTAGTTGTGATTAGCAACGAAATCCCGATATGATAATTTTATAGTTTTGCAAAACATGGAGTAGAAAAACAACATGAAAAAATATAAAGCAGACGTTATAGTTACTTTGAAAAAAGGTGTCAGAGATCCGCAAGGTACAGCTGTTGATACTGTTTTAAGAAGAACAGGACTGGAAGAAAACGCAGAAGTTCAGGTAGGAAAGTTTTTTACACTTTCAGTCAATGGCAGCAATGAATTAGATGCCAGAGAAAAATTAAGTAAAATCTGTGAAGACGTTCTTTCAAATCCTGTACTTGAGCGTTATGAAGTTGAAAGGTTTTTGGAAGTATGAAAGGCGAAAAGATAAAAGCAGGCGTAGTTGTATTTCCGGGAACAAACTGTGATGTAGACACCAAGCGTGCTTGCGAATATTTCGGCTGGGAAACAAGTTTTATCTGGCATGATGAAACTTCCCTTGAAAAATATGATATTGTCTTTTTACCTGGCGGTTTTTCCTATGGAGATTATATCAGAGCAGGCAGATTGGCAAGGTTTAGCCCTGTTGTAATGGCATTAAGCAACTATATAGGCAAAAAAGAAGGTTTTTTAGTTGGTATATGCAACGGATTTCAGATTCTGTGCGAAGCAAAACTTCTTCCTGGTATTTTGTCTGTAAACGATAATACAAAATTTATTTGCGAAGAAACAGGGCTTTTGTTTGAAAATAAAGAAATATCCCTGCCTATTGCCCATGGTGAAGGTAGATATATCGCAGATGAAAGCACTTTACAGGAAATTAAATCTAAAAAAATTGATTTTCTAAAATATACAAGTAATCCTAATGGTTCTGTGGAAGATATAGCAGGGCTTTGGGATAGAGAAAACAACATTATAGGAATGATGCCGCATCCGGAGAGAGCTATCTTCTTAGAAACAGGAAATACAGACGGAAGAGCTTTTTTTGAGATGATAGACTCCCAAATCAAAGGGAAAGTACTATCCGGAGGAATAAAATAATTATGCAAACACTTGAACTATATAAAGCACTTGGTTTAACGGATTTTGAATATACTGAAATTCAAAAAAGGCTGGGAAGAGAGCCAAACAAGCTGGAGACTTATTTGTTTTCTGCTATGTGGTCAGAACACTGCGGTTATATGCACTCAAGAAAATATTTGTCCAAATTCCCCTTAGGCGGTGCGGTAACTCACGGTGAAAATGCAGGCGGTGTTCAGATTGGTGAGCATGTAATAGTTTTTAAAGTTGAATCTCATAATCATCCCTCGGCTGTAGAACCTTTTCAAGGTGCTGCTACAGGGATTGGAGGGATTATTAGGGATATTCTCGCAATCGGCGCAAGACCTATTGCCCTCTTGGATTCATTAAAATTCGGCAAAATCACTAATAATTTTTCAAAACATATTTTCGACGGTGTTGTTCAAGGTATTTCCCACTACGGAAATTGCATAGGAGTTCCCACAGTAGCCGGAGAAGTTGGTTTTGATGAGTCTTATACAGATTCTCCCCTTGTAAACGTTATGGCGGTGGGGATTGTAAAAAAAGATAAAATCAGATCAGCAAAAGCAGAACCAAACAAAATTGTAATTGCAGTAGGCTCACATACCGGGCGTGATGGTATTCATGGTGCTTCTTTTGCTTCCAAAGAGCTTAATGAAAACTCCAAAGAGGACAGACCTTCTGTACAAGTGGGTGATCCATTTATTAAAAAAGTTTTAACCGAAGCTACACTTGAAATTCTCGATTTAAAAGAAGTTCAAAGCTGTCAGGATTACGGAGCAGCGGGACTCTTATCATCTTCCTCCGAAATGGCTTATAAAGGCGAATGTGGCATAGACCTTCATCTTGATAAAGTTCATTTGAGAGAAAATGATATGAAACCCTGGGAAATTATGCTTTCAGAGTCGCAGGAGCGGATGCTTTTCGTTGTAGAAGAAGACGGCGTTGAAAAAGTTCTTAATATAGCCAAAAAATATGAAATCCCTGCAAGTATTATAGGTAAAACCACCGAAACAGGCAGATACAGGCTATTCTGGCATGGTGAAGAAGTTGCGGATCTTCCGCCGGAAATCCTTGCTGAAGCGCCTAAATACTCTTTGAATGAAGAAGAACCTGAATACATAAATGAGTATAGAAATTTAACGCATAATAAAACCATGCCTATTAATGAATCCATTGAAAAAATTGTATCTGACCCCAATTTTGCTTCTAAAAGATGGGTCTATAGACAATATGACCATACCGTTGGAACAAGAACATCATTGAAACCGTCTCAGGCAGGAGCAGCAGGAATATGGATACATGAAGAAGGCGGTGTTATGGGGCTTGCAATAGATTCAAACGGAAGACAGGTTTTTCTGAATCCTTATGAAGGCGGAAAAAATACGGTTTGGGAATGTTGCAGAAACCTTATTTCGAGTGGGTTTAAGCCTTTAGGCGTTACAAATTGTTTAAATTACGGCAACCCCGAAAAAGACGAAGTTGCTTACCAGTTTGTAAAATCAATAGAAGGAATTGCGGATGCCTGTAGAGAAGAAGGTGTCCCTGTGGTTTCAGGTAATGTTTCTTTTTATAATGAATCCTCGGAAAGACGTGTATTTCCAACCCCGACAATAGGGATGGTCGGATATGCAGATTCGGCAGAAAAGCTTATAAAAGCTGCTTTTTCTACTGATGAAACTTTGATTTTATTGGGTAAAGAAATTAACGATGAATCAAATATAGGCGGCTCTCTTTATCAAAGAGTTATATACGATTTTATTGGTGGAGAAGTAGATAAAACAAACGCAGAACTTGAAAAACAACTTCAAGAAACCATATTTGACCTGAGAGATAATAAAGTTATCGGTGGATGCGTTGATGTTTCAGAAGGCGGGCTTTTCGGAGCAGTCTTTGAAGGCGTAAGAAATGGGAATACAGGATTTAAAGGCAGTCTTATCTTCTGTAAAGACCAGGAAAAAGCGCTTTTGGGTGAAGTTGCAGGAAGATATGTAATTTCAACAAATGAACCCGAAAAAGCAGAAAAAATTCTTCAATCTAAACAAGTTCAATATAAAATACTCGGTAATTGCGTGGATAACGTTTTTGAATTTGACGGAAACAGCTTTGATTTAAAAAAATTATTTAATTTATATGATAAATCTATTGAATTGGAGATGGAAAGATGAAATTTTCCTGTGAAAAACATTGTCTAGGCTATGCTGATTCCAAAATTGACGGAGTAAAATTTTCAGAAGAATGCGGAATCTTTGGAGGTATTAGCCATAATCACAATATAGCTCCTTTTATCCAGCAGGGATTATTCATGCTTCAACACAGGGGACAGGAAAGCGCAGGTTTGTGCTGTGGAGACAAAGATTTAGTTGTTCATAAGAACAAAGGACTCGTGATGGAAGTTCTTACGGATAAAGTAATTCATAATCTAAAGGGCAAAACAGGCATCGGACATGTAAGATATTCAACACAAGGTTCGTCTGATTCACTCCATGCTCAACCGTATGTGATTACTTATCTTGGAGAAAAGGTTTCGGTTGCCCATAATGGCAATGTTGATGCGGCTGTAAAAATGAAAAAACACCTTGAAGAGCAAGGAGAGGTTTTTCTTACAACTTCTGATACAGAAATGATCCTTAAAAAAGTAGTAAGGGAACTTTGCAGACCCCCTTCTGAATGGTCGTTTGAAGAAATCGGCAAAGTGTTAACAAAAAATTTCTTGGGCGGAGCATGGTCAATATTATTTTGTGTACCGGGAAAAGTTTTTGCTTATAGAGATCCTCTCGGATATAGACCATTAGTATTGTGCGAAGCTGAAGAAGGAATTTTTATAAGCTCTGAAGATACAGCTTTTCAATCTTTAACAGAAAAAAAAGTAACACAGATTAAACCGGGAGAAGGCGTTATTATAACCAGAGATGGTTATGAAATAAAAAGATTCGCTCCTGAAATGCCGTCAAAGATGTGTGTGTTTGAACATATATACTTTGCTCGTCCTGATTCAAATATATTCGGTAAAAACGTCTACATGGCAAGAGTTGAACTCGGCAAGAAATGTGCTGTTGAAAACCCTGTTGATGCTGATATCGTTGTTCCTGTAATGGATTCAGGATTTGCTCCGGCACTTGGCTTTTCACAACAGTCAGGAATCCCTTTTCAATTAGGATTAATGAGAAACCGATGGGTTGGAAGGACTTTTATACTTCCTGAACAGCAATTAAGAAGAAATAGCGTTATAAGAAAGCTTACGCCGATGAGAGAGGTTCTTGAAGGCAAAAAGGTAGTAATAATAGATGATTCTATTGTCAGAGGTACAACATCACGTGAAATAGTAAGAATGATAAAGAATTCAGGTGCCAAAGAAGTCCATTTCAGGTCAGCTTCTCCAAAATTAATTAATACATGTCAATGGGGAGTTGATATTCCATCACCGAAAGAGCTTTTAGCGAACATGTATAAGGATACAGAAGGAATAAAGAATTTTATCGAGGCAGATTCTCTGGATTATCTTTCACTTGACGGCTTAAAAGATATTTTCGGATGGGAAGATTGGTGCTATTCATGTTTAACTGCTCCGGTTACCAAAGAATCTAAACATACCAATAAAAATAAACATTGTGATCTGGTTTGTACCGGTTCCATAAATAAATAACAGGAAATTAAAATGAAAATTACTTATGAACAAGCAGGTGTAAGCATCGAAAAGGCAGATATGCTTACAGAACTTATAAGAAATGAAGTCAAAAATGAGAATATAGGAAATTTTGCAGGAATATATGAGCATCTTGTGCTTCCAGACCATTATTTAGTGGGCTGTACAGATGGAGTAGGAACAAAAATAATTCCATTAAGCAAATATAACTTGATTGAAACAGCTGCTATTGACCTTATAGCAATGAATTTGAATGATATGATTTGTGTCGGAGCTTCGCCTTTATTCTTTCTTGATTATTTTGCAACTCATACTCTTGATGTGGAAGTAACTTCAAGATTTATAAAAGCTCTTAAAACTGAATTAAGCAAATATAACTGTATTTTGTTGGGTGGAGAAACAGCAGAACTGAGTGACTTAATGAAAAAAGGACATTTTGATGTTGGAGGATTTGCTTTAGGGCTGGTGAAAAAGGATTTGATGTTAAGAAAAGAAAACGTCGAAGAAGGTGATATTGTAATTGGTCTTAAGTCAAGCGGACCTCATTCTAACGGGTATACTTTGATAAGAAAACTCCACGAGCAAGGGCTTATCAGTGATGAAGAACTTGAAAACACACTAGAACCAACGTATATATACGTAAATGAAATCTTAAAACTATGTAATCAAAATGCAATTAAAGTTTGTGCAAACATAACAGGCGGAGGAATAAAAGGAAACCTCGAAAGAGTTATTCCAGATGCTTTATGCGCTGATATTTCAACCAAAAATATTCCGGAAAATACTGTTTTTACAAAGTTAGAAGATTTAGTTGGTTTTGAAGAAGCCTATAAAACATTTAATATGGGTGTTGGAATGTGTGTAATTGTCCACCCTGACAAACTTAACAGCGTTTTTGAAGTTTGTAAATCTTATGAACCTTTTATTTTAGGGACTATAATAAGCAATTACAAAGAAAAAGTCAGAGTTAACGCGGGAGAATAAACTTGAAAGTTCTTGTATACGGAGGCGGAGCAAGAGAACACACACTTGCATGGAAAATAAAACAATCGCCATTATTGGAAAAATTATATTTATGTAAGCCCAATGACGGATTTGCCGAACTCGGAGAAGTCATTGAGGCAGAAAATCATATAGAACTCGCTCGTATATCAAAAGAAATCGGAATAGATTTAATAGTTGTCGGACCTGAAGACCCTTTAATAAGTGGAATAGTTGATGAATTTAATAAAATCGGAATTCCTGCCATTGGTGCTGATAAAAAATGGGCCATGCTGGAAGGTTCAAAGTCTTTTGCAAAAGATTTTATGGAGCGAAATAATATTCCAACCGCAAAATATAAACTAATTAGCGATAAATCGCAGATAGCAGAGGTTTTAGAGGGATTCAAAATACCTGTGGTCATAAAAGCAGACGGTTTGGCGGCAGGAAAAGGTGTTTATATAGCTTCAACAAAAGAAGATGCTGAAAATACTTTGAAAGATTTTCTGGATGGCCAATTTGGTCAGGCTTCTCAAAAAATTATAGTGGAAGAATTCCTTGAAGGAGCTGAAATCTCCTTAATTTCCCTGTGGGATGGAAAGACACTGCTGCCATTAGTCCCTGCAAGAGATTATAAAAGATTACTCTCCGGCAATAAAGGACCTAATACAGGCGGAATGGGAGCATATTGTCCTGTTTCTCTTGTAGTCAAAGAGTATGAGTGGATTGAAGATTATATAAAACTTTTAAAAGAGGCATTGATTAGAGAAAATGCCGATTTTACAGGTGTGGTTTATTCCGGCTTGATGATTACCGATGAAGGAGTTAAAGTCCTTGAGTATAACATGAGGTTTGGTGATCCTGAAACTCAGGCATTATTAATGCATCTTAATACTGATTTGCTTGAACTTTTCAAGAAGCATTCCGAGAAAAAGCTTGATGAGGTTGAACTTAAATGGAAACATGGGCAATCTTTTTGTGTTGTTGTTGCTGCGGAAGGTTATCCCGAAAATCCGGTTAAAGGCGGTGAAATAGTTAATATTGATGAAATTATTGATAATAACGAAGTAAATATTTTTTATGCAGGTGTAAATATAGATGAAGGAAAACTTTTTGCCAATGGCGGAAGGGTTTTGTCGGTCTGCAAAAGCGGAATTGGCGCGCAAAAAGATATTTACGATGCTATAAAACAGCTTGATTATGTTGATAAAGTGTTTAGAAACGATATCGGTGAAGTTAGCGTTTTTGGGAAAGGTTGTTGCAAAGATGAAGGAACTTGTCATAATTGCGGGGTCTGAAAGTGATACAAGCTTTGTAGAACCTGCCTTAAAATTGGCCGAAGAACTTGGAATAGAAACAGAATATGTTGTATATTCGGCACACAGAAATTTAGAAGAGCTTTTGAATTATCTTGGTGAAATTGAAAAAGCCGGAAAAACTAAAATTATTATTGCTGTTGCCGGATTAGCTGCGGCTTTGCCGGGTGTAGTTGCTGCCAGGGTCAATCTTCCTGTGATTGGTGTGCCTCGAGATACTGGCCCGCTTAATGGGATGGACGCACTTCTCTCGATAGCCCAAATGCCAAAAGGTGTTCCTGTGGCGACTATGGCTATTGGCATGCATGGAATGTTAAATTCGGTAAATTTTGCACATAGAGTTCTTAAACAAATTAAATAAAAAATAAATTATTTATTTAATATATAAAAAGGCAATATTTTGCACTCCGATGTTTTTATATAAGTAAGAGAGATGTAATTCAAAAACTAAGGAGTGTAACAAATTATGAATTTAATAAAAAACAACACACAAGCAATCAGAAAAGCAGATATTAATTTTTTGGAAAGAAGATTAATTGAGCTTCAAGAAAAATATAATTTACAAGACGAAGCCATTGAAAAAATTATTTTGCTAGCCAAATAATTTTAGGTTATACCGCTTCAAAAATAAATTCGGGATTTTAACAACCGGCAGAAAAGCGGTATTCACTGTTAAGAGCGTTATTTTCGGAAACGATGAGTTTTCGAAAATATAAACTCATTTTAGGTTAAGCAATTTTTAATATATATTAAAAAAAATTTACAATTATTTTTTCAAACAGGGTAAGCAATTTACCCTGTTTCTGATTTTAAAAAATTGATTTCTGAAAATAAATTATTAATTTTAAAAAATATATGCCGATTAAATAATTATGTGTTTTTTCAAATACAGAATTCATAGGAGGCTGAATAATTTTATAGTTGTTAGACTTAGTATGTGGATACATGATTAAATATTTTACTTAAAGGCAACCCCAAAAAGCCTTGTGGAGTGGTAGGATCTTGAAAAGATACAAAAAATTTATAATAATATTTGTTTTATTTCTCTGGTTTGTAGTTCAGGGAAGTTTTGCATATGCGAAATATGATGTAGTCGGACCGGTTTACGGAAAAATCTCTTCAGGCTTTGGAATGAGGCCTGATCCGTTCACAGGAAAAATAGCTTTTCATAGCGGTGTTGATATAGCTGCTGATACGGGTACTCCCGTATATGCGGTTCAGGACGGAGTAGTTATTTACAGCGGAGTGAAAGGAGGTTATGGCAATTGCGTAATAATTGACCATTATTATCCTGATCTCCCACAAATTCCAAGACTGCAAACATTATACGGACATAATTCTGCTCTTGTTGTAAATGTTGGAGATACCATAAGACGCGGACAAGTTATATCTTATGTCGGTTCAACAGGTCGTTCAAATGGACCTCATTTGCATTTTGAAGTTACATATAACAAAATGTACGTTAATCCAATGGATTACTTATATAAATTGCCTTCATATCTTGATTATGTTGCTTATGCAAGATCAAAAAACAGATATACTTCTTATAATTCTGGAAATTAAAGTTTAAACTTGAAATTCCCTTCTTGAAGATGAATCCAGGCTTTAAAATTAGCTAACTTTTTTCTTGTAAACCAATTCGATTTTGGGAAGACCGAGAGAAGCTCTTTCAACTCTGTTTCTACCGCTTTCTTTTGCTTTATAAAGTGCTTTGTCGGCTCTCTCGCAGAAATCAATAGGGTTTTTGTCGGACAGATCAAGCTGTGCAACCCCTACACTAATAGTGGCTTTAATCGGTTTTTCTGCTTGATTAAAAATTTCTTCCGCTACAATTTGTCTTAATCTGTCAAGAAGCTCATAAGCTTCAACTTGAGATGTTTCAGGAAGTATAAGAACAAATTCTTCGCCTCCATAACGGCATGCAATATCAGAAGTCCTTGTTTTGCTGGAAATCAAACTGCCAAGCTCTTTTAAAATCACATCGCCTGCGTTATGACCGTATGTATCATTTATTTTTTTGAAAAAATCAATATCAAAAAGAGCAAGACTTAATTGAGTTTTATGTCTTTTAGCCCTTGAAAACTCTTCTGCAATTCTTCTATTAAACTCTCTTCTGTTCATAAGACCGGTTAAAGCATCTGTTGTTGCCATATTGTGAAGCACATCAGCTTTATTTCCCGCAAATTCAATGAAACTGTTAAATATTTTTACCAGATATGTTAATACCCCCATAACTGTAAGGAATGAGAGTGTTTTAGTTAATATAACATTCTGATTAGAAATTAAAAAATCTTTTTGAAACCAGCCAAAAATGTTGGCAATAAATATTATACCTGCGCAGGTGATAAAAATATTCAGGGATAGCTTTGTGTTTCCGTATGATATTCCTTGAATAAGCGGTATTAATGAGAGGAAAATATAGTCACTGTTGCCTGTAAATATTGTAAGCATTATTATAAGTGACGCTGTTAAAACTGTGTTAAAGCCTGACAGGGTTTCGCAGGAATGTTGAGAAGACAAATCAGGCTTATTCGTAACCCATATTAGGATTTCGTTTGAGATTATGTACAGTCCGAGAATAATCCAGCTTAACGAAAGAAAGATATGACAAGTCATACTATGATTTCCGTAATCTTGTAATGAATAAACAACAAGATTTATAATTAAAGCAATAGTCAAAAACCTGTTAAATCTAAGTGTATGAGTGAGTCTTGTGTTTAATTCACCGTGAGCAAACAATATTTTTCTCCGAAAATTTTCTTAATAAAGGTGTTTTATATATAATATTATATTATATTTCGATTTCGTGCAGGATTTTAATATATTTTAATATTTTTAAATTAGTTTAGAATATATTAATGAATGTAAAAGTTTTAATAAAATTTATAAAAAATATTTATTACGAAATAATGTCGAATTTGGTTCTAAAAAAAGTTAAATATGGAATCGAAGGAGAATGCAGTCGTTGCGGTGATTGCTGCCGTTTTATGTACAGTCTTGATGCTTATACAGAAGAAGAATTTAATTTTTTAACAAATTTTTATCCAAAGTATAAAAGATTTAAAGTTATCGGAAAAGATGAATACGGAAATTTAATTCTTGCTTGTAAATTTATAGATGAAACAAATCTTTGTCCTGATTATGAAAACAGACTTGAGATGTGCAAGGATTATCCAAATCCTGCACGAATCAAAGCAGGAGGAAAACTTTATAAAAGATGCACTTATAAATTAATTCCCGAAAAAGACTTTAAAAGTTATCTTTCTTCCGATTAATAATATTAAATTTAAAAATCAAAAAAGAGAGAGGGCTTTTAAGCACTCTCTCTTTAAAAAATATTTTGTTTTTCCGTTTCAAATTCCTTTTAAATAGGGTAAACAGTGACTCCTCGTTCTCTCATATAGTTAATATAACTACGGAGTGCTGTTAAATTAAGATTTGTTGTTTTCTTTTCCGTTTCGTATTTGGAGTTGGTTGTTTTACTTGTTAATGAAGAAAGATCATGAAAAAATTGTTCTCTCATCTAGAAATACCCCGAAACTTCTTGTTAAAGCACTAACCTGATTAAATGCGGATTTTTCTAAATTTACCTCCTTTCTTTTGATTAAATTTTCTTAAAAAACTAAACAAGAAAGTTGAAACATTAACTAATTATATCATTTTTTTAAAAAAAGAAAAGCAAAACTTTTAGTAGTTTATTTTTGTAAGCCCCTTTTTAGAGCCTTTTAGGCCAGTCATTCCTGTTTTAGCCTTATAAAAGGAGGTTTTTATTTCATTCTGTCAAATTTTGCAAGCAGGTCAAAAACTTCGTCAAAAATCAAAATTAAATAATCTGTTTCATCTTTCTTAATATTATACGGAGGTGCAAGTATAATCTTGCTGTCGTTAAGAGTATCAACTATAACACCTTTATTAAAGGCTTCTCTGGCAAACTCATAAGCAGAAATATCAACAACAAGTGTAAAAAACATTCCGCTTGAATAATAATCCACAAGACTTATATGGGTTTCCGATAATTCACCAAGCTTTTGAGTTATATATTCTATGTTTGAACTAATAATTTCGTCGGTTTTATTTGTCTGAAAATCCTGAATTAATTCGCATGCCGCAGAGTACGCAGGAGAGTAAAGTCCTGCTTTTGACTCAAAAAGCTCAATTTGAGGAGTCTTTTCTGATGCAATTAAAGTACTAAAAGGAAATCCCTGACTTAATCCTTTTGAAATTATCAGAATATCAGGCTTAATTTCAGGATTATAGTTGAATAAGCCGTTATTTAGCCTGAGCGGTGCTGTGTTTGCGCAGTCAAAAACAAGCAGTGCATTGTTTTTATCGCATAATTTCCTTACTTCTTTTAAGTACTCTTCTTCTGCGATTATAAATTCGTCAGTCTTTTGAATAATCTGAATTATAACGGCTCCTACAGATCGGGAAAACAGAGTTTTAAGCAAAGAATCTTTGTTTACAGGAACTAATTCTTCTTTAATACCTTTTATCTCGTACAGGTCTTTATTTGCGGAAGCACATGACAAAAGAATCTTATCTTTGCCTGTATTATTAAGATGAATATTTATTAAGTTGCCTGATAGGTTGTAAATTTCCCCTAAACTTGATGAAAAATATACTTTTTCCAATCCTGTCGCTGATTTTAAGATTTCTTTCAACTTCAATGAGTCGTAAGAATCAAACAGCTCGGAATCTAAAAAGCGATTTTCACTTTCGATAATGATATTTGAATACCCGAAAGGATTATTTTCCCTGTTTGACGTTAAATCCAAATATTTTTTTTCATTGATATCGAACAAATAAGAATTTTCCGCTTTTTTTACAGTAAGCGGCAATGGAAAAGAGGGGAATTTCTCTTTCTCCTCTAAGTGTTCAAGTATTTTATCGTCAAATTTATCTTCAAACATGAAATTATTATAACAAGAATATTGACAAATTTAAAACTACTGATATTATATTAGTATATTCGGATATTATAATGTATCGATATGAAAAAATTAAGGTGAAAGTATGGAAAAATCAGAACACGAAAATCTTTCAGAAATCTTCAAAGGACTTGCACATTCTTTAAGAGTTCAAATAGTAATGGGCTTAATACAAAAACAAGAATGCAATGTTTCCAAGATGGTTCAAAATCTTGATGTGCCTCAGCCCACTGTTTCTCAGCATTTGAATATTCTTAAATCACATGGAATTATTGAAGGCTTTCGAAACGGCAATCAGATTTGCTATAAAGTAACTAATGAACAGGTGAAAAAAATATTTAGTTCTCTTAATTAAGATTTTTTAAAAAAAATATAGGAAGATAATAAAAAGAACTAAAATTTTTAATAAGGAGAATAATGATGAAAGTTTTAATAGTAGGCGGAGTTGCAGGCGGAGCAAGCGCGGCAGCGAGATTAAGAAGGCTTGATGAAAACGCTGAAATCATAATTTTTGAGAAAGGAAAGCATATTTCCTTTGCTAATTGCGGTATTCCATATTACTGCGGGGATGTAATCAAAGACAGGGAAAAACTTCTTTTGCTTACTCCGGCTCAACTTGATGCTATGTTTAATATTGAAGCAAGAGTGGAAGCGGAAGTCGTTAAAATTAATCGAGACAGAAAAACCATAACAGTTCTTGACAGAAAATCCGATATCGAATATGAGGAAAATTACGATAAACTGATACTTTCGCCGGGGGCTTCTCCTGTCAGACCAAATATTCCGGGTATAAATGACGAAAGAATTTTTACAGTCAGAAATGTCCCTGATGCAGATGCAATTAAAAATTTTATAAGAAAAAATAAAGTAAAAAATGCAGTGGTTATAGGCGGAGGTTTTATCGGACTGGAAATGACCGAAAATCTCAGGCATCTTGGTTTAAAAGTGAGTCTTGTAGAAGGATCAACTCAAGTTTTAGCCCCTGTTGACATTGAAATTGCAGCACAAATTCACAATCATTTGAGAGATAAAGAAATTGATTTATATATATTTGACGGAGTAAAGTCCTTTGAAAATGGGCAAGAGTTAGCTGTTAATTTATATAGCGGTAAACAAATTAAAACAGAACTTGTAATTCTTGCAATAGGAGTGAAACCGGAATCAAAATTTGCCGCAGAGGCAGGTCTTAAGATAGGTCAAACGGGCGGAATTTTAGTAAATGATTATCTTCAGACTTCGGATGAAAATATATGGGCAGTCGGAGATGTTATTGAGGTCAAAGATTTTATTACGGGGCAAAATGCTTTGATTCCTCTTGCAGGACCTGCAAATAAACAGGGAAGAATTGCGGCTGAAAATATTTGCGGATTCAATTCAAAATATGATGCTACGCAGGGAACTTCTATCCTGAAAATATTTGATATAACTGTTGCAACAACAGGAAACAACGAAAAACAGCTTTCGAAAAACAATATTTCATATATGAAAACTTATACTCCTGTCTTTTCGCATGCCGAATATTATCCGGAAGCTTTTCCTCTTATGATAAAAACACTTTTTTCTTCGGAAAACGGCAAATTGCTTGGAGCGCAAATTATAGGACTTGATGGAGTAGACAAAAGAATAGATGTAATTGCAACAGCAATAAGGTTTGAAAAAACAGTTGCAGACCTCGCAAAACTTGAACTTTCTTATGCTCCTCCTTTCGGGTCGGCAAAAGATCCTGTAAACCTTGCAGGAATGGGTGCGTTAAATATTCTGGAAGGTAAAGTCAAACCTTTTTACTGGGATAATATTGAAAAACTTAATGATGAAACATTTGTTCTTGATGTAAGAGCAAGAGAAGAGCAAATGTTCGGAACACTTCCTCGAAGCTATAATATTCCCCTTGAAGAATTAAGAAGCCGATTAAATGAGCTTCCTAAAGATAAAAAAATTCTTATTTACTGCAACAAAGGCAAAAAATCGTACTTTGCAG
Source organism: bacterium (assembly GCA_037147175.1). NCBI lineage: Bacteria > bacterium. Next base: position 37,546 of record JBAWVS010000003.1, on the reverse strand, counting down.
CAAGAATTCTTATGCAAAAAGGGTTTGAAGATGTTTACGGATTAATTGGCGGATACAGTATATATAAACATGTGCTTGAAGATAAAAACTTTAAGCAGGATGAAAATAAAAACGTTGCTGATTTTGATTCAATTCCTTTTGATGAAGTTATTTGTAATGAAATTGATGCATGCGGAATGCAGTGTCCCGGTCCGATAATGAAGTTGACTCAGTCTTTAAAAGAACTTAACAGCGGTGAAGTTATTAAGATTAAAACAACTGACCCCGGTTTCAAAAAAGATATTCAGGCATGGTGTAATAGCACAGGGAATACACTGCTTGAAATCAAGGACGAAAACAGGATAATAACAGCTTCTATTCAAAAGGGAACAACAAAGAATAAAATAAACAATTCTTCGGGAACTGATAAAACTTTTGTGGTATTTAGCAGTGACCTTGATAAAGCACTGGCATCTTTTATTATAGCTAATGGCGCGGCTGCAACAGGAAATCCTGTTACCATGTTTTTTACTTTTTGGGGATTAAATATACTCAGAAAAACGCAATCACCAAAAGTTAAAAAAAGGTTGCTTGATAAAATGTTCGGGATGATGATGCCGAAAGGTGCTGATATGCTTATCCTCTCTAAATTAAACATGTTTGGGCTAGGGACTCTTATGATGAAACATGTTATGAAATCAAAAAATGTTGCAACACTTAATGAACTTATCGAACAGGCACAGGATAATGGCGTAACCTTTATTGCCTGTCAGATGTCGCTTGATGTTATGGGAATTAAACCGGAAGAACTTATTTCGGGTGTAGAAATCGGTGGAGTTGCCACTTACATCAACGCTGCCGAAAAATCTGACGTGAATTTATTCATATAATTAATTTAAGAACCAGCCCTTTTTATTTATCACAATAAGGCTGGTTCTTTTTTAATTATATTTTGATTGAAATTAGCTGGACAGACATACTTTCAGGTATTCTATAGTTTTAATTTTATTGCTGTAAAGATATTGTATAAATTTAAGATAGTTTTTTGATGTGGACGAAATACTCAGACTAATCTCAAAACCGTCCGAGCAAAAAGGTTCATAGTCATAAACAACGTAGCTGTTATATTTGCTTCTCCATTCTTTTTTTTCTATTCTGCAATTATTCTCGATAGCTATTTTTTCGAGCCAAGGAAGAATATCTTTGGAAATATTTCTGAATTCCAGCAGATTGGGGTTATATACTTCATCCCCGTAAGTTTGCCCTAGTTCCATAATATTTCTCCTCAGGACATTAGCCTGCTATTTTAAGATTACATGTTTTTTCTCATATTTTTAGATATTTCTGTTTAAATTCTAGGTCATGTGAAGTCTTTTTTAAACAAACTAACGGGCAGGTTCTCGATAGTCCTTTGTGTTAATTTATTCAAATATAATAATGCTTATTAATAATTGCTTCTGTTTTGGCTATTTTTATCCATTTTGGTGTATGTGTTATAGTTTTAATTAAGAAAGAAATCTAACAGGATTAAAAATGAATAAGCTTGATCTGGAAAGAAAAAAAAATAGAATTTTGTATCGTGAACTGTTTTTTGAAGCGGACAAAACTTTTAAAGAACAGCTAAATAAGCTTAAGAAAGAATTTTCTTGCTCAAAATGCCATTCCTGCTGCAAAATAAGATACTCCCCGTTTTCTCCTGCTGATATATATGAACTTTCTCAGAAGGAAGATGTGATTTCTCAGGAATACATCAAGCTTTTTATTCCGTACGGAGCAGATGAATTTTTTACTTATGAACAAGACAACGAAATCCTTGTTGAAATAAATAATGAAAAAGCTCTTGCGGCAGACAATGCTTATGTGTCTTCTGTTCTTTCAAAGTCTTTAGATCCTGTTTATTTTTATTTTTGCAGAAATTTATCGGATGATAAATGTGTTTGCAAAGAAAAAAGTTTTTTATGCGATAATTTCCCGAATTCCGTAACAACCATTCTTCCAAAAAATTGCAGTTTTCGCGAATGGCAAAAATTTTGTACAGATAAAATTAAAAATGAAATAGCTCCGGATATTTATGTAAAAGCAGAGGAAATCAAAAATTACAGTAATAATTTTAACTGCGACAGATGCGCGACCTGCTGCAAGCTTGCATGCTCAGAATATGATTTAGAAGAATTAAAACAAAAAGCTAAAAACGGTGATGAATTTGCAAAACAGTTTTCAAGTATTTTCATTCCCTACAAAACTTTAGATGAAGCAAGGGAAATTTTTCCTGATTATGTGGATTTAGTAAAACAAACTCTTGATGAAGATGAAAATATTTATTTTTATCATTGCCCGCATATTTCTCGTGATAATACCTGCACTATTTATGAAAAAAGACCGGATATTTGCAGGGATTTTCCTGATAATCCGCTGTCTATTTTGCCTCCCGTGTGCGGATTTTATGAGTGGAAAGAAGAAGTTATGGTTGCCTCAATGACTTTGCATGCAATGACATATATTTATAAGTTTTATCTGGAAAAAATCGAGGCAGTTTTGTAAAAAGTTATTTTTTTTTATTTAAATTAAATTCCATGTTGTAATACAAATAATTTTGTAAGAATCTTAGAATAGGAGTATTATTAATTTAATACAAAATACTGATATCAAAATTTAAGGAGAATTTTATTATGTCTAAAGATAAAGGCGGAAAAAGAGAAGTTAAAAAACCAAAACAGGCTAAACCTTCAAAAGCGCCAAACTCTCAAAATTCGGTTCAGTCTGCTACTGCCAAACCCGCAGACAACAAATAATTCTTTTTGTACACTACAAATAAATTAAATAACCTGTTTATGCGATAATTATATTGTAATCAAAAACAGGGGTTAATTTTATTAATAATTTTGTAAAAATATTAAAACAAGCTCATTTTAAACTTGTAGGTGCAAAGTTAGAACGTGTTAAAGATATTTTAGAAAACTATATCTCAGAAGGATATATAATAACGAATTTTAATGTTTATCATAAAGCTGATTTCGTCAATCGTCATCAGGATGACCGGCATGTTAAATTTAACATCAGCAGAGAAAATGAAGAAGAACATATCGAAATTAGTATTGCAAAAGTTTAGAAGCTGTCTTAATATTTTCTGTTTTATCAAATTTTTTAAAATTTAAAAAGCCCCGAAATCTCGGGGCTTTTTAGTATTCTGTATTAAGACTTATTTTGTAAATTCAGCGTCGATAACGTCTTCATCAGAAGGTTTTTCACCGGAATTTCCTTCCGGAGCAGGACCATCGCCTGTAGGCTGACCTTCGCCTCCTGCTTGTTGGTAAGCAGCAGATGATATAGCAAACATTGTCTCTTGAATTTGTTCCTGTAAAGTTTTAATTTTGTCTATAGGAGCATTTTCTTTCAGTTCTTTATCAAGCTCGTCTCTTTGTTCCTTGAGTTTTGTTTTGTCTTCTTCGGATATTTTTCCTTCAAGGTCTTTAAAGAGTCTGTCAGCAGCATGAACTAAACTGTTTGCATTGTTTCTGATTTCGACTTCTTCTTTTCTTTGTTTATCTTCTTCAGCGTGAGCTTCAGCATCTCTAACCATTTTATCAACGTCATCCTTGTTGAGATTGGATGTGTTTGTAATGGTAATTTTTTGTTCTTTATTTGTAGCTTTATCTTTTGCGCTTACATTTACAATACCGTTAGCGTCAATATCAAAAGTTACTTCAACCTGAGGAAGTCCTCTTGGCGCAGGAGGAATACCGTCAAGTCTGAACATTCCGAGAGACTTGTTATCTTTTGCCATAGGTCTTTCACCCTGAATTACATGGACATCAACAGCTGTCTGGTTGTCATCTGCTGTTGAAAATACCTGACTTTTACTGACAGGAATGGTTGTGTTTCTTGGAACCAGCGGTGTTAAAACTCCACCGAGTGTTTCAATACCTAAAGTTAGAGGTGTTACATCAAGAAGAACGATATCTTTGATTTCGCCTGCAAGAATACTTGCCTGAATAGCAGCACCAACAGCAACAACTTCATCGGGGTTAACACTCTGGTTTGGTTCTTTGCCTGTAATGTCTTTAACAAGTTTCTGAACAGCAGGAATTCTTGTTGAACCGCCTACTAATACAACTTCATCAAGCTGTGATGCATTTAATTTAGCATCGTTGATAGCTTGTTCAACAGGTTTTTTGCATCTTTCAAGGAGGTCATGGCATAAATCTTCGAATTTTGCTCTGGTTAAAGTTAAATCCAAATGTTTAGGACCATTTGCGTCTGCTGTAATGAACGGCAGATTTATATTTGTTTCAACAACAGTTGACAATTCACATTTTGCTTTTTCAGAAGCTTCTTTAAGCCTCTGCATCGCCTGTTTATCGTTTCTGAGGTCAATACCTTCAACTTTTTTAAATTCTTCACAGAGGTGGTTCATAACTTTTTCATCAAAGTCATCCCCACCGAGTCTGGTATCGCCGCTTGTTGAAAGAACTTCAAAAACGCCGTCACCAACTTCAAGGATACTTACGTCAAAAGTACCGCCACCAAGGTCAAATACAAGAACTTTTTCATTGGTTTTTTTGTCTAAACCATAAGCAAGAGAAGCGGCTGTAGGTTCGTTAACGATTCTAAGAACGTCAAGACCTGCTATTTTACCTGAGTCTTTTGTCGCTTGTCTCTGGCTGTCATTAAAATATGCAGGAACTGTAATAACCGCGGAAGTGATTTTTTCTCCAAGGTATTTTGAAGCGTCATCAGCGAGTTTTCTGAGAATCATTGCGCTGATTTCTTGCGGTGAATAATCTTTTCCGTCAATGGTTACTTTATGATCTGTGCCCATTTCTCTTTTGATACTTGCAATTGTTCTGTCAGGATTAAGAATAGCTTGTCTTTTAGCTAATTGACCTACTAATCTTTCGCCTGTTTTTGAAAACCCTACGATTGAAGGAGTTGTTCTGCTTCCTTCAGCGTTTGCTATTACAGTAGGTTTTCCACCTTCCATGACCGCTACAACAGAGTTTGTTGTACCTAAGTCAATACCTATCGTTTTTCCCATTTTTCTATTAACTCCTCTTTAATTTTTCTCTAATTTCTGTATTCTTTATCTCATTTTAATATGAAAATTTTTACATACAAAATTTTAAGGAAAATTTTCCTTATAGTATATTTATATCAGTTGAAATATTTTAATAAATAAAACTTAAGAAAAAATTAATATTTTAAAAAATCAGTTTGGAAAAACAAATTTTGATGGAGAAACATCTATTCCTCCAAAATCAACAATTTTATTATTAATAATATTGCCATTATTAAAATCGGTGTACTTTAATTTATATTTTTTTTGAATAGCTGAAAGAAAAGCAAGGATTTTGTCAAGAGAAGATTGTACGTTTTTTTCCTTTTTAGATAAGATAAAATTATTTTTGAAATCTGAAAAATAAATTTTGGCAAGGTATTTATCACCTTCTTTATTGCTTAAAAACATCTGTTTATTTGTTTCAATAAATACCCCATGAGTTTTTTCTGTATGAGATTTATTCTCTTTTAATATTTTAATTACATAATCACTACCATTAGCTTTAAATGAATATACAAAACTTCTTGAGCCTCCCTTAATTTCCTCCATCAAAATTTTTTCAGTATCTTTTATAATTCCTGATTTGATTAGTAGTTGTTTTAATTTATTTTCTGCTTGTTTTTATTTTTTTTCAACAAGCTTTAAAAATTCATCATAAGATTTTACATATAAAGGAGGTTTTGTTTGCAAAAAATTGATTTTTCGCAAATCTTTAACAACTTCAGCAAAATCTTTCATAATGGCAGCCTCATTTTTGCTATTAGGCTTTATATTCCATTCAGGAGGAAGGTTTCCTACTGTTTCATAACTTTTACTATTTAATTTTTTCATTAATAAAGATATTTTGTCAGGCTCAACGAACAAATATTCGCTTAAGGCTGTTTCTAAGGGATTGTGTGGATTTACAGCACTAAAAGAAACAAAATTCATTTTAGAATCTTTTGAATTGGTTACAAAATAAATATTTTGTTTTGTATTAATAATCATTTTAAAATCTTATTCATTCTGTTATCACAGTTTACTTAAAACTAAACAACATAATAAATTGCCATTTAAAGTATAATATCTAAAGAAATATTAATATTTAAAAAACTAAAACAATGAATAAAGTAGAATTTTTAAAATCCGAAAAGCAAAAAGTAATTGGCATCTGGGGTTATCCGGAACCCGAAATTTTTATGCAAATAAAACAGAAATATCCTAATCACGTAATTATAGACCTTGATGTTAATTATGAAATGCCCAATTCGAGTATAATTCCCGATGCTTTTTGCAGAATAATAAAAAATATTATGGATAATACAACGGCTTTAAAAGAAAATCTTGAAGTTATAGTTGCCGCGGTAGGGGAAGAAAAATGTGATTCAGGCAGAATTGCCGCAAAAATTCTGGAAGATATGGGCTTTAATGTAGTACAAACAAAATATAACGAAAGCAATCAAGATTTTTCAACTCCAATATCCACAAGCAACTTGCCTTTAAAGCAAAAAATATTAACCATAATGGACAATGTTATAGAAAAACAGGAAATTTCTGTAGAAAAGTCAATTCCGGAATACGGTTTTTGGGGAGTTGCTCCAAATGACTTGAGTTTTCTTGAATTATTTCCTGATACAACTCATGTTTACGGCTGGACCAGATGTGTTGAGGCTGGAAAACCTGCTGATATGGATTTAGAGATGTTTGTTGATAAAAATGTTCCGACAGTTTTTTTTGCCCAGACTTTTTGTGCAAAAATGCAGTTAGCAAAATATCTTGCAAAAAAATATGACGGACTTTATGTTGATGTTGACGATAAAGCCTCAAATTCGGTAAGGGCAAAGATAGAAGCATTTATAAAGCTGGGGTGAGTTTATGACAAAATTATACATAGATGCGGGGACGAGTTGGAGCAAGGTTTTAGAAGTTTATGAGGACGAAAAAGACCTGTTAACAAGCCCTTTATCAACTTTTTGTTTCTCTGCTGACAGCGAAGGAGCAACCCAACTTTCAGATAAAGTCTCAATCCCTGCATTGACCGAGTATTCAACTTCATCTGAGAATGACAGTGCCAAAAATAATATCAGACACTTTCTTTTTCCCTCAAAATTTTTTGCTTCAGTTGATATAAATTTTGACGGGGCAACAGGTCATATGGTGAAAAATCGGGTAAAACCCGATGGTCTTTACCAGAATGAAATGCTTTCACTTGCTTATGGCGCAAAAAAAATTCTTTCGGAAGATGATTTGAAAGATGCGACTATCGTTGATATAGGCAGCAGAGATGTAAAATGGGTAAGATTTACTGACGGAAAGTATAAAGACCTTGACTGGAACGGAAGTTGCGGAAGTGTGACAGGCGCAACAGTAGAAATGCTCTCAAAATTTTACGGAGTGGATTCTTCAAGCCTGCTTGCGCAAAAAGAAAAAATACCCGTAACCTGCGGAGTTTTTGCCATGGAAAAAATTATGGATGATATAGCATCAAATATTCCTGCTGATGTTGCTATTGCAAAATATATTAACGGAATTGCTTATAATACATGGAATTTTGCCGGAAATCCGAATAAAATTTATCTTTCGGGAGGATTTTGCCTGAATAAATGTTTTCAGGATTCCTTAAAATTTTACTGCGAAGTTGTACCGCTTGGCAGATGGGTTTTGCTGGAAGGATTGTACTAGTAAAAAAATTTTAAAATCATTATACAAAAGCATAATTGAATTTCAAGAAAAGTATTTTAATATAGGTATGTATAATTTTTAAAATGAGAAGGGAAATAAAATGATAAGAACTTTAATAAAATGGATACTTTTTGCACTTGCGCTTATTCTGATTGCTAAAATAGTTCCCGGAATAGCAATATCAGGTTTTCTAACCGCACTTTTTGCGGCGCTTGTTATCGGACTTGTAAATACCTTCATTAAGCCTATTATAAGTTTCTTTGCGTTGCCGTTAAATATTCTTACTCTGGGTTTATTTACACTTGTAATAAATGCCGGCTTATTCGCGTTATCGGCTTATTTTGTGCATGGCTTTCATATAGGCGGGTTTATTCCTGCACTTGTAGGTTCAATATTATTTTCAATACTTAGTATGCTGATAAATGCATCAGGAAAGCTTCTTCCTGTATAAACCGCGAAAAAAATTTAAAGAATTCAGCTAATTAAATCAAGGTCTCTTGTTTTGTAAAGCTCATTAATTCTTTTTATATCTATTATACTTAAAGATTTATTGTAGATTCCCCTGTGAAACATAATATCTTTAGGATTATTACTGTGATTTAATCCCAGAGCGTGTCCGATTTCGTGTAGTGCTGTGCGTTGGACTCTGTCTATACGGTTTTCCGCAGAAAGATTCATGTCAATCACAGGAAAAACTATTAAAGTGATTTCAGCTTTTTGAATCCGATTATTATTTACTTTTAAATCATTATGACCTGCTTCATAATTTCTGCCCGGCAGTGTTTCATTTGACCACCGAATTATAATATCGGAATTGTAAGGATTTAAGGTTTTTTCAAACCTGATTAATCCGTGAGAAGCTCTTGACCAAATTTGAAAAGAGTTTTCTACGGATTTGGCAAATTCAGGCATTAATTTTTCTGTATAGACATCTTTATTTATAAAAAATTTAAGCGGAATTTTTTCTAAATTCCATTTAGGGAGTTTTTTTTCGGGAGTTTTTTCATTTCTTTCCCATTGAAGAAGGTGATCTATGTCGATTTTTATGTCTTGATTATCATCCCTGTCGGAAATTTCGGCTTTTCTGCCGACAGAATTTGATTTAAATAAATTTACAGGAAGTAGATGGTTAATTTTCATAATATAATTAATATAATATTTTTTAGCCTTTAAAATATCGCACAAGTAAATTATCTTTTATCTAAGCAATAGTTTCATCCAGTGTTATTGTTTCGGGAAAGTCGAATACTTAAAACAGTTTCCTGTTTTAATAAATCCGAAAATAAATTTAAGTTAGGTATATTATGAAAGAATTGAAAGCCGGTCAGAAAATACGTTTAAAGTTTAAGGTTTCTTCACTTCGTTCTGAATCAATAACATGCACTGTTAAATGGTTTGAAAGCGACAGAGTGGCAGTTGTTTTTTCTGAAGATCACAGTTATTTGATCAAAAAATTGCCGGAAGGCAAAGAAGTTGAGGTCGTTGTTTATACTGATTCAGGGATTTTTTCGTTTGACTCAATAGTAATAAATTCACCGCTTGAGCATGACTTTGTCATAGAAATTCCCGGCGAAAAAAAACATATCCAGAGAAGAGATTACGTAAGATCACCTTTCAATCTCAGATTAATTTTATCTCAAAATGTAACGGAAATTGAAACAAAGACAATAAACATAGGCGGCGGCGGAATTAGATTGTTACTTAAAGATGAGCTGAAAACTAATTCAATTTGGAAATTTACTCTCTACATGCCCGATGATGAAATAGCAACAGGCAAAGGAATAATTCTCTATTCGCTTTTGCAGGGCAAAAATATTGTATCAGTACTTAAATTTGTTGAAATAAGTGAAACAGACAGAAATAAAATAATAAAAAAATGCTTTGAAGAAGAAGTGAGAAATTTGAAATTGAAAAAATTGACGGAATAATAGTTCAATATAAAATTTATTAACAAAAATAGTTTTAAAATCAGGATAAATGAAGCATAATTATATACAATCAGTTATAATAAAAAAAGTATATACAGCTTGAATTTATAAAAACCCGAATGAAGAATAATAATCGGTATAAATAATGAGTAATCAAATGAGTGAAACAGTAATAATTGAAAAGTTGAACAATAAAATAGAAAAAATGCAAAAAAACGGCAACATTTCAAAAGCCATAGAAATGTGTCAAACCGCTATCCAAAATGATCCTACGAACGCCGGATTACATATAAGGCTTGGTGATTTATATTTGGAAAATCATCTTAATATTTATCAACCAAAGCAATTTCTGGATGATGCGATTTTAGAGTACCAGCGAGCTTTAGAATCAAATTTAAATTCGTCGGATATTCATTATAAACTCGGCTGTGCTTATTATTATAAAGGGGAATTGGAAAAAGCCCTGAATCATTTTGCTATAAGTATTGAATACAATCAAAATTATTCAAATGCTTATTATATGACCGCAAAAATCTTTGCAAAAAGAGATAGAGTTGCAGAGTCTATAGATTACCTCGAAAAAGCTGTGCAATATGGCGGATTTAGAAATTCTCGGGCTCATTACCTTTTATTCAAACTTTTAAAAGTGCGGGAAGATAAAACAGGCAAAAATACTTTTAAGATATTTAAAAATTTATTTTTAGCAGTATTTAAACTTGCCTTTGAAGAGGAAGCCAAAAAAGAAATTTGTACAAAATTTTCTTACTTAAAGTTTTTTCCTATTTTTTTTCAGGGATATTATCTGGAAAAGACAAAAAGTGTATATCAGGCTATAGATCTTTATGTTAAAGCAATAGAAAAAGCTCCGGGCTTTTTGCTTTTGTATTTGCATCTGGGAAATGCCTACAGACTGGCAGGTTCTTTAGAGGATGCCATAAATGAATATAAAATGGCAATATGGCTTGATCCTACCCATGTTGCCGCACACAAACTCCTTTGTTCTATTTATGAAGAGCAGGGAAATTATGACAGTGCCATAGAACTTTATGCAAAATTAATAGATATGAATCCAAATGATGCGATATATCATAGTAATTTGGCAAATATTTATTATTTAAAAGGTGATATCAAAGAGGCTGTCTCTTTTTATCAAACAGCAATATCCTTAAACCCCAATAAAAACTGGACAAGTATTATTGCACAAACGCTCGGATATATTTTTCATGAATCAAAAGATAATTTTGATGCGGCAATAAGTGCTTACCAGAGTGCTTCTCTTTTAAATCCGACCGATGTAGATATTTATATAAGTCTTGGAAGTGCTTTTTATGATAAGGGTGATTATGCGAATGCTCTTGCAACATACAGGATGGCTCTGGAAGTAGACCCGAATAATGCCAGAATCCATTGTAATTTAGGCTTTTTACTTTGGGGTAAAGGCAAGATTGAAGAAGCTGTCAAAGAATACGAAAAATCAATTAAGTTAGACCCTAGCTATGATATAGCTTATAACAATTTAGGAGTAATTTATCTTGACGATCTGGGATATATTCAAGAAGCAATAGATAACCTCCGTAAAGCTATTGAAAGTAATACTCAATACGCTCTGGCTAATTACAATTTAGGTAGGGCAATGGCTGTTAAAGGTGATAAAATAGAAGCTGCAAGACTATTTCAGGTAGCTATGGATTTAAATAACCATACTAATGAAATGGATCAACGTGAAATTAAAGTTAAGATTCAGGAGTTATTTGACTAAAAATGTTTTCCTTTATAAAAGAACTCGGTAAAATCGATGTTGAATACAAATATGACGAGTCAGAAGATAAAAATAATATTTTTAAAAGTTATATTAAAAGTGTTGAAACTGAGTATATACTTATAGATTTTTTATTTTATAAAGGCGTAGAGTATAATATTCCTAATGAAAAACAGGTTACTGTCAAATTTAAAGAAAAAACAGGAATTTATTCAGGAGCTTGTAAAATACTTGGCAGGGATAATTCAAGGATTCCCGGTATTAAAATTTCGTATCCTGATGATATTAAATTTATTCAGCGCAGAGAATATGTAAGAGTTCCTCTTTCGTTAAAAATGGAATTGAGTATTTTCCCAGAGAAAGAAGATGATGAAATTAATGTCTGTGTTGTAAATAGTCTAGATATAAGCGGTTCTGGGTTTTGTTATATTTCAGACAGACCAACAGAAAAGCACTCAAAAATAATTGGAAAAATTTACCTGCCCAATTCGAATATAGAGCCTGTTGAAGTTCTTATAAAACACGTTCATTCTAAAAAAATTATAGCTGCAGGAAAAAATAAGCACAAAAATTCTTTTACTTTCATTGATATAAACGAAAAATCAAGAGATAAACTTATTAAAGAAATTTTTCTTTATGAGTTGAAATTAAGAAAAAAAGGAATATAAGCGGTTAAATATTTTCCGAAGGAACAAGTTCTTCTTCAAAAACAAACTGATTTTTTTCTTGACCTATATTTTCTCTTTTTATGGTAAGTGTTATCAGAGAAGCAATAAACATTGCAATTCCTCCGACAATAAAAGCGTATTCCCAATGATTTGTTAACCCTGAGTTTATTTGCATCGGACTTTTGTTTATTAAATAGCCGACAGCTATAGAAGATAAAATTTGAGGTCCTGAAACAAACAGGTTCATTTTGCCAAGAGAAGAGCCTTCTGTACCTTTTTTAATATTGTCCATTAATAAGGCATAGGAGAGTGTAAGGATTGAGGCCCAGCCGATTCCTGCAAGCCCCATAAAAAAGAGGACTTCGAGTTTTGTTTTTGCAAAAAACGCAAAGCCTAAGAACGCTAATCCTAATGTAAAAAGGGCAAAAGAATGTATATTTTTCTTGCCGAATTTATTGCATAAAAGACCAAGCGGTATTGAAACAAGGAAACAAACAAGATTAAAAAAGGCAAATCCTAATCCTGAGAGATTTGTAGCTTCCATAACTCTGGATTCGTAGGCTTTTTTAATAACTTCAGTAGCTGATGTTAAATCAGGAATAAGAAAAATATTGTGTACGACATAATTATTGAAATAAATAAATAAACACATCATTCCAATCCAGGTAAAGTACTGCATCGCACATATTTTAGCTATTTCTTTTGTGTAAAAACTCTTTAAGGCCATTGCCAGCATCGGAAAACTAAGAATCAGTACGAACCATGAAAGAATAGTTGTTATAAAGTTATTATTTGAAAGATCAAACTTTCCAAAGACTCCAAAACTGATTAGCACAGTTAATATAGCCGCGGAAATCAGTCCGCTTATTAAAAACATATTTATTGATTCAAAAGGATTTTCTTTATCTTCTATTTTCTTTTCTTCAGGTAAATATTTTTCTTTTACGCTGAAACAGGTCCATCCCATTCCGAGAACGAGAACAATTGCAGCTATTAAAAATTGGCTGTGAATTGAAATTTGTTGATGAAAAAATGTTTTTAAAAAATACGGAAACCCAAAAACAATAATAGCTCCAAATCCTGCACCAAAACTGAAAAATGAATTTGCCAGAGCATGCTGTTCCGAAGGCATTGTATCGGGAACAAGAGCTCTATGTGGTCCCATGCTGACGTTAACACATATATCTATGATCCAGAGAGAGAGAGCTGCCCATAAAAGAGTTGGAGAATAAGGCATCAGTACAAGTGCTAAAGCGCCTAAAATTGCTCCTGTCATTAAAAAAGGTCTTCTTCTGCCAAATCTTGTCCAGATATTATCGCTTACTGTTCCGACTATAGGTTGAACAAGGATTCCTGTTATCGGACCGGCCAGCCAAATTAAGCCCAGAATTAATGGTGTTGCTCCAAGAGGCTCTGTGACACGGCTTGTAAGTCCTATTTGCATTGCCCATGCAAACTGTAAGCCTATTCCGCCAATGCAAAGATTTATAAATTGCCATACAGAAACTTTTGGCAATTTAGCCGGTCTAATTTGAGCTTCCATTTATTTCTTTCCTCTCTAAAAAAGTATTTAATGCTGTAGAAAAATTTTAGCATGGAACATAGTAACAGGACAGTTTATTTATGTTTATTTTTAAATTTATTTTTTTAATGCTTCTTGTGCAGCTTCTCTGAAAGCAGCAGGGGTAGAAGAGTCGTCACTTATTTTTTGAAGCTCGGTTTTGTAATTTTCTCCGAACATTTTGGAGTTTTCGAAGATAATAGCTTGTGCAACCGCTTTCGGGTCTTTTGCTTCGCTTATAAATCTTACGTTATTAGCCACTTGGGAGTGAACGCCGTCTTTTTGTAAATCCTGAACCAGTGTTGCTACAATATTGCTTCCTTCTTGCGTTTCAGGATTTTTAAAAGTACTTGGTTCATATTTGCCTGTTGAGAGATGCTCTAGCATAGAATCAATAAAGTTAACCGCGGCTTTGCCTGTAGGATTGTTTTCCAGAATTTCTCTTGCGGCTACAGCTTCTTTATCTCCGCCAAGTAAATCAATTATATTTTTTGTATGTTCTTTTGAAATCGAATCAAAGAATTTAACAATTTCTGTGCCTGCTGGATTGTCTTCCATTATTTTTCTTGTTTTTTCTGCAATTTTGCTGTCATTTCCAAGGAATCTGATAATATCCGCTCTGCTTTCTTCCGAAACAGAATCAATAAATTTAACAATTTTTGAGCCTGCCTGATTGTTCATTAAGGCATTTCTTGCTTCTGCTGCAATTTTTTCTTTTTGACCTCCCTTAATAAATTTTGCAAGAGGATTTAAAATCTTTTTAAGTTCTTTTCTTGAAAATGCATCAGGCAAGTCAATTTCCAGCTGTCGTATAAGTTGACTTGATTCTTTAGCAAGTCCTGTTTCTTTTATGTTTTTCATTGCTGCTAAGGCTTTTGATAAATCATGCTTTCTTTCAAACACAAATGCTGCAAAAAGAAGTCCGCATCCTATCCATTGTAGAGCTCTTCCTCTTTCTGTTTCTGCCTGAGGAGTTCCTGCAAGGATTGTAACACCGGAAACAGCAAGCGCAGCACCTGAAGCTTTACTGCCCATCTGAAGTTTTTCCAACCCTGAATATGCAAGCCCTATATTATCAAGTGCTCCACCAACTTCGCTTGTTTTAAAGCCTGTTTTTTGCCCAATTTTATTTTTTATAAAACTTGCGATTGTTAATATTGCTCCACCGACGGCAAGTATTACAGATGCGGTATGCATGCGGTAAGGGTGTGATTTTATTGCTGCCTCTGCTATTTTTGATCCATCTGCAAGTACGCTTTGGTTAAATTGAAGTGTTGAGGATTTTACCGCAATAATTTTATCTCTGAAGAAATTAGCGGAGATTTTTGATTTTGCAGGATTTACAAGATTAAATAAATGCGTAAACGTTGTTTTTGTTGATTTACCAAGTTCTTTTATAGTCAACCATGTATTAGAAGCAAGGTATTTAACTTTTTCATTTAAAGTTTTGCTGGCTAATACAGCGGTATTTAATTTCAAGGCAGGATTATTTTCAAGAGCACGACCTGCAAAAACACCTGCAAGCCCCATGGAAAATAATCCAAAACCGGCAGGAGTATTTATTATAGGGGAGGCTGCAACGTTAACGCCTTCTCCAAAAGCCATAAGAGGCAATTTCATTGCAATACCGTTAAAAATACCGGCAATTCCTGAAAAAGCTATGCCGACTTTTGCAAAAGCAAGTCCTATCTTGCCGAATGCAGTTTCAGGGTTAATATGACCCATCTCTTCTTTTTTGTGGGTGTCTTTAGTTTTGTTTCCCTGGAAGGAAACATTGCTTGCAGTTTTATCTTTTTGCGCAGAAGCATTATTTGTATCTATTTGAGAATTGTTTTTGGTTTCTGCATGCTCTTTTTTATGTTTCCTTTTTTTGTATATATCATCATACATCAAAGCGACTCCTCCAACGGCAAAACCAACTGTTGAGGTTAATGCTGTAGCAAGTCCAAGCCATTTATCCCAATTTTTTATAAAGGAATTAGTATTCCTGAAAGAATCACTTACAGCAAGCGATTGAGCTTCTTTTACTATTCTTGAAATTGGTTTTGTCGGAGTTGAAGTAAATCCGGTTTTTTGGGGAAGATTTGAACTATTCAATTTTTCTTTTGTTATTTTTTTTTGGAAATTAGAAGAAACATGCATCATTTTTTAAAAAGTCCTTCATATCAAATTAATAAACAATAGAAAATATTAAAAAAATTGAATAATTTAAACCATTTTTAATACTTCTGTTAAGATAAAACCTAAACGAAAAAAAAATTTACTTTTTTACGGGAGTTTTGAATAAAATTGCAATATATTGTTACAATATAAAAGACAAAAAGCTGTAAAAAGTCAGAGAAGATGAATTTCAGATTATAAAAATTAAGATAATTTTTTTAAATTTCTAAAACAAATACCTTGATTTTTGAATCTGAATTAATAATTAAGCAGTTATAAAAAAGTACAACAAAAAAATTAGTGTTGCAATTAGAAATTGAATTTACGCTTTGGAGCATTGTAAAGAAAACATAATATTTACTTAAAGAATTGTATTTTGAAGTATAATTTCAAGTAATTAAGATTACTTAATTTAAAATATAGATAGTGGAAGGTTGGTCAAAATGGCAACAAAAGAAAAATCAAAACCTGAAGCATTCCAGGTTACATTGGATTCGGAAAAAAAGAAATCACTTGAAGCAACAATTGGCAAAATAGAAAAAGATTTTGGCAAAGGCGCAATAATGCGACTGGGGGACAAAACAGGTGTTGGTGTGGAATCAATCCCTACAGGTATCCTTTCTTTGGATGTAGCGTTAGGTATAGGCGGTGTACCAAGAGGAAGAATAGTAGAAATATACGGTCCGGAAAGCAGTGGTAAAACCACACTTGCTCAGCATATCATAGCAGAAGCCCAAAGAAAGGGTGGAATAGCAGCATTTATTGATGCAGAGCATGCTCTTGACCCTGAATATGCTAAAAATCTTGGTGTGAATATAGATGAACTGCTTTTAAGCCAGCCTGACACAGGTGAACAGGCTTTGGAAATAACCGAAGAATTAGTTCGTTCAGGAGCTATTGATGTAATTGTAATAGATTCTGTAGCTGCATTAGTTCCAAAAGCTGAGATTGACGGTGAAATGGGCGACAGCCACATGGGGCTTCAGGCAAGACTTATGAGTCAGGCTTTAAGAAAACTTACAGGTATTGTCGGAAAAACAAGAACGACCGTTATTTTTATTAACCAGCTAAGACAAAAAATCGGCATTATGTTTGGAAATCCCGAAACGACCACAGGCGGTAATGCTTTAAAATATTATGCAAGTTTAAGACTTGATATAAGAAAAATCGAAACACTTAAAAAAGATGGACAAGAATACGGAAACAGGGTCAAAGTAAAAGTTGTTAAAAACAAAGTTGCTCCTCCGTTCAGAATTTCCGAATTCGACATTATTTACGGAGAAGGCGTTTCCAAAGTCGGCTGTATTCTTGATGTTGCTGTCGATATGAATATCGTTAACAAATCAGGAAGCTGGTTTAGTTATAATGATAACAAGCTTGGGCAAGGTAGAGATAAGGCTATAGAGTATTTTAAAGAAAATACCGAGTTGCTTGCCGAAGTAGAAAATATTGTCAGAAATAACATAAAAGTCGGCAATACTGCGGTTCCTTCGGAAATATCGGAAGCAGAAGATACCGAATAAATTATACATATATAAAAGTAGAAAATTATTTAAATGCAGTATATTAATAAGCATTAGTTGTGCTAAGATTATATTGTCAAACTTAAATTTCGGGCGGTTATACTGAATTTGGATAATGCAATTAATCAGCTATTCAAGGACTTTCTTGATTATTTGTATTTGCGGCTTTGACTCCCCGAAGAATCTGTTAAAAACAGAAAATACTCCCAACAATAGTAGATTAAAATCAGTTATAGTTATATATATTAAAAGAGGTACAGGACAATCGAAAGCATAAGTATTATTACAATAGTATTGGCTGTGCTTGCAGTTTTGTTTTTGGCGTATGCTGTTTATCAGTATGCTCAGCTTAAAAACATGAATGAAAAAGTTCAAAATATAAACGAAGAAGCTGCAAGAAAAATTAAAGATGCCGAAGAACAAATTAAACTCCAGAAAAAAGAAGCATTAATTTCAGCAAAAGAAGCTCTTCAAAGTCAAAAACAAGAATTTGACAATGAAGTCCGTGAAAGAAGAAATGAACTCGGAAGACTTGAAAAAAGACTTCTTGAGAAAGAAGAAAAATTAGAAACCAAAATGCAGTCAGCTGTCGATAGAGAAAGCGAACTTGCTAAAAAACTTGATGAATTGTATGAAAAAGAAGATTATTTAGCAGACCTCGTAGAAAAACATATTCGCGAACTTGAAAGAGTTTCAGGACTTTCAAGCGAAGATGCCAAGAAAATACTCCTCGAACATCTGGAAAAAGAGTTAAAACTCGAAGCTGCTCAGCTTATCCGTGAAAATGAAGCTTATATTAAAGAAACTTCAAATGAAAAATCACGTGAAATCCTGTCTACTACAATGCAAAGATGTGCTATAGATCAGGCTGTTGAGTCAACTGTTTCTGTAGTGAACCTTCCTAACGATGAAATGAAAGGAAGAATCATAGGCAGAGAAGGAAGAAATATCCGCGCTCTGGAAACACTTACAGGTGTTGACTTAATTATTGATGATACTCCTGAAGCGGTTGTTTTATCTTCATTTGATCCTGTCAGAAGACAAATAGCTAAAGTAGCTCTCGAAAAATTGATTTCAGACGGAAGAATTCACCCTGTTCGAATAGAAGATATGGTTGAAAAAGCCAAAAGCGAAATAGAAGAAACCATGTACAAAGAAGGTGAAGCCGCTGCATATGAATTAGGTGTCATAAACTTGCATCCTGAATCTATCAGAACTTTAGGAAGGCTTCTATATAGAACAAGCTACGGTCAAAATGTTCTTAAACACTCTTTAGAAGTAGGACATATCGCTGGAATGCTTGCTACAGAGATAGGAGCAAATGTTGATGTTGCAAAAAGAGCAGGTCTTCTCCATGATGTCGGTAAAGCGCTCGACCAAACGCATGAAGGAACGCATATTCAGCTTGGTGTTGATTTTGCAAGACGCTATGGTGAGCAAGAATGTATCATTCATGCTATAGAAGCCCATCATGACGACGTTGTAGCAAATTCTGTGGAAGCTGTACTTGTTAAAATTGCAGATGCATTAAGTGCAGGAAGACCGGGAGCAAGACGAGATACTCTTGAAATATATATTAAGAGAATTAAAAAACTCGAAGAAATTGCTACAGGCTATGAAGGTATTAAAAGATCATTTGCTGTTCAAGCAGGACGCGAAATCAGAGTACTTGTTCAACCGACAGTATTTGATGATGTAGCAGCAAGCAAACTGGCAAGAGATATCGCCAAGAAAATAGAAACAGAATTGGATTATCCCGGTCAGATACGAGTTACAGTAGTAAGAGAAGTCAGATCTACTGAAATAGCAAAATAATTAATATAGTAAAAATGAAATAAAATGAAAGAAAATATAAATATATTATTCCTAGGGGATATAGTCGGAAAACCAGGCAGACAAAGTGTTGCCCTGTTTCTCGAACAATCCGGTGAAAAATATGATTTTGTTATAGCAAATATCGAAAATGCCTCTCATGGCTTTGGATTAACTGAAAAAAACTATCATGAACTCGAGTCTCTGGGCATAGGAGCGATGACTTCAGGTAATCATATTTGGGACAAAAAAGAAGTATTTAATTTTATAGATAATGCAGATAAACTTGTTAGACCTCTAAATTATCCCGAAGGCACTCCCGGTTTTGGTTCAAGGGTATTTGAACTTGCTGAAAATCTTTCAGTAGGCGTTATTAATATACAGGGAACAGTATTTATGTCGCCAATAACACCGCCATGGGAAATGTTAAAAGCGGAAATTCAAAAAATTCAGTATAAAACACCAGTTGTGATAATCGATATCCACGCGGAAGCAACGGCAGAAAAAGTGTCATGCGGCTATATAGCTGACAAATTATCAGTAAGTGCAGTTATAGGAACGCATACTCATATACAGACGGCAGATGAGAAAATTTTAGAGAATGGCGCTGCCTATATTACCGATGCAGGGTTTTGCGGAGCTTATAACAGCGTCATAGGTATGGATATAGAAGAATCTGTGAAAAGGTTGGTTACTTGTTTGCCTGTTAAATTTGAAGTGGTTTCCAGTGATGAAGTTCAGGTAAACGGAATAGAATTAAGTATCAATGCCAAAACAGGGTGTGCATTGAATATAAAAAGAATTAATAATGTATTTAATTTAAGTAGTTGAGGTAATTTATTATGAAAGGATAAAAAATTGGGACTAGATTTGCATACCCATAGCGTCTATTCTGATGGGAGTCTTACCCCTGAGGAAATTGTTGACGTTACCATAAACTTAGGATTGGCGGCTGTTTCTATTACTGATCATGACAACATCCTTGCATATGAATATGCAAGAAGTCATGCTGAAATGCGTTCAAAAGAAACAGGAAATACTCAGCTTGAGATTATCCCCGGAATTGAAATTAATACAATGCATGAAAAGCAGGAAGTGCATATTCTCGGTTATTATATAAATTCCGCTAACAAACAAATGCAGGATTTAATCGCCTATCAGCAGCATGTAAGAATTCAACAAACAATTGAAATAGTTAAAAAACTTAAAGATGAAGCTAAAATCAATATCAAGCTTGAGGATGTAACTTCACTTGTTAAAGAAGGCGGTAGTGTTGGCAGACCGCATATTGCAAAAGCAATAGTTAATGCTGGCGGGGTTTCAAATATGATTGAAGCCTACAGAAGATATATTTGCGATAATTCCCCGACCTATGTAAAACGAAAAACAGTTTCGCCTTTTGAAGCAGTTGAAACAATTTATGAATCAGGCGGAATTCCTGTTGTAGCTCATCCTTGTGATCTTAATGGTGCTGAAGACCTTATAAAAGAGCTAATGAACTACGGTCTAAGAGGCGTAGAAGTCTATCACAGAAAACATTCACCTGCAATAATAGAATATTATTCAAGTATTGCAGAAAAATATAAATTAATAATGACGGGAGGCTCGGATTGTCACGGCCCAAGACCGAACGGACAGCTTGTTCTGGGGAAAGTCCATGTCCCTGCATGGGTGTTAACAGAGCTTAAAAAAGAAAAAAGCCGCCTTGAAATAGCAGCTAATTAATTAAAAATTCTAAATAAAAAAGGAGAAAATTTTGTTTTCTCCTTTTTTTTATATTATTTTATAAAATTATTTATTTAAGACCTAAAAGCTTTTTATAAGAAGAGAATTTAGCAACCTCAATACCGTTGAATGTTGTATAACCCCTTTGTTTATCAAGGTATTTTTCAAATTCATCGTTTAAACCCGTTTTTTTGTTTACTTTGATGTTCGTTAAGGTCGCCATGTTAATTGCCTCCTTTTTCCAGTTTAGTAAATAAGTGTAGAACAGACACTTTTGTTTTTATATTTATATAATAACATAAAAAGAGCTCATAAGCTATTCAGAAAATTTTGAAAAGTCTTTGAATGTTTTTGTATCTGTATAACAGATTATTCAATTTTTTCTATGTTTTAAATTCCTTACATGGCTAAAATTTCATGCTTTTTTATTGTCCCGAGATGATTTTTTCATGCCATTAGATTTTTAATGATTTCAATATATAAATATAATCTCAAGTTAACTTAATTGTGTGTTAAAACATCCAATAGACTATGCCTTACAGACGCATTTTTATAGAAACTAACTGATATAAAATAATTCAGTAAAATTAAAGGTGTAAATGAAAAATCGACCAATAAACCATTTTTATAATATTGATCTTCTTTCCAAAACTGAACTTGAAAGGTCAGAACTCTTTAAGTCGGCTTTTAAAAGGATTTTTGCTATAGCAGGTCTTCTTATTTTTTTATTAAGTCTTGGCGTATCGGTTTATTTGTTAAAGACTTTAGCGGAGTTTCCGGATGTATCTTTTTTAAATTCTTATGCTCCTGATCAATCAACCCAGATTTTTGATATAAATAATAATCTTGTTGCAAGCATTCATGCTGATGAAGACAGGATTTCCGTGCCACTTAATAAAATTTCCCGCTATTTACAAAGCGCAGTTATTTCTATCGAAGACAACCGATTTTACAGCCACAGCGGAATTGATTTAATGGGTACCGTTAGGGCTTTTTATAATAATCTTTTGCATAGGGATTCGATTCAGGGAGGAAGTACTTTAACCCAGCAGTTGGTAAAAAATTCTTTTTTAACGCCTGAAAGATCGATAAAAAGAAAGTTTCTGGAAGCAATTCTTGCTATAAAAGTTGAAATGTATTATTCAAAAAATGAAATTCTTGAAAAATACCTGAATCAGATTTATTGGGGAAATCAAGCCTATGGTATTGAAAAAGGAGCCAGAAGATATTTTAAAAAATCGGCAAAAGATCTTAATTTAGCTGAATCTTCTATGCTCGCAGGATTAATTCGAGCTCCTGAGCTTTATTCTCCTTACACTAATATGAAAGATGCCAAAAAAAGGCAGATGGTAGTGCTAAATAAAATGTATGAATTTGGTTTTATAACCAAAAAACAGAAATATTCGGCTTATGCAGGACCATTGAAGCTTGCGCCGCGTAAATTTGCCTACGCAAAGTATATTTATTTTGTAGATTATGTGTCTTACGTGTTAAGAAAAAGATATGGCGATAATATTGTCAGAAGAGGCGGACTGAATGTTTATACGACTTTGGATCCGGAAGTGCAGCAAATTGCGGAAAAAACCATTACAGAAGGCATAAAGGCTTTACCAAAAGGATGCGGAGTAAGAGAAGGCGCTCTTGTTTCAATTAATGTTAAAAATGGTTATGTTCAGGCTCTTGTCGGAGGTGTTGACTTTACAAAGAGCCAATTTAACAGGGCAGTTTTAGCTAAAAGACCTGTAGGCTCAGGATTTAAACCAGTTGTTTACCTGACAGGGTTGCGGCTAGGTGCAATTAATCCTGAGTCTACGATATTTGATGCGCCTGTTGCTTATCGTACAAAGTGGAATGTATGGTGTCCGCATAATTGGGACGGTAAATATTTAGGGAAATTAACTGTAAGAAAAGCTCTTACTCTATCAAGAAATACGCCGACTGTCAGAATTGCCCTGAAAGTTGGTGTTGATAAAATAATTGAAACAGCAAGATTGCTGGGCATTAAAAGCTATATAAGGCGAGGTTTTTCCATGGTTCTTGGCTCATCTGAGATTACACCTCTGGAAGTGGCTGCTGTTTATAGCACACTGGCTCGTGATGGTGTCTATATCGAGCCAGTAGCAATAAGATTTGTTAAAGATAACAAAGGAAATGTTCTTGAAGTTTCTAATAACACGCCTGTAAGGGTTGTAAAGCAGGAACCTGTTAGAGAATTAGATTCTATCCTTGTAGATGTCGTTGAAAAAGGCACAGGAAAGTCAGCTAAGCTTGAAGATAGACAGGTAGCAGGAAAAACAGGGACAACTGACAGTGTAAAAGATATCTGGTTTAACGGATTCACTCCTGATACCGCAACTACAATATGGATGGGCAATGATGAAAACCAGACGTTAAGCGGAGTGTTCAGCAGTAATTGCGCTGTTCTATGGAATAAATTCAGTACAGAATACTACAAAATTAAAAAGATTCCGCCTGAACCCTTTCCTCTTTCCGAAATGGAAATAAAAAATCAGGTAGCCGCTAAAGTTAAAATAAAAACAGAAGAAGATTTAAATAAAAAAACAGGGATTAAAAGTTCATTAAAAAAACAAAATTACAAAAACAAAAAGAAATATAAGTTTAAAAAGCTTAAAACAAAGGAAAATAAAGCGAATAATAATGAAATTAAACTTCCTGAGAGAACTTATGTTCCTGATGAAAATGATTATGAAAACAGATACAAAAAAGCAAAACAGCAGGAGGAGCAAAATCAAACTTATCAATATCCTCAGCAAAATTACAACAACTATCAGCAATAATTTTTTCAAGTTGTTGCAAAAACTTGTCAAAATAAAATTATCAAACCCAAAGTCAACATTAATAACAGGAGATTAAATTGCAAAAGATTAATAAAAAAGACTTTATATTAGTAATTTTCGTTCTGATTTTATCATTTTTTTCGGGATATGAAGGTGGACAGATTTCATATAAAAATTCTTTGTCATATAAAAATACAAATTATGAAAACATCCAAAAAAATATTATTTCAGATAATAAAACTAAAACAAATATCACTACAGAACCTGCTTCCATGTCTTTGTCGGCAAAGTTGGCTACTCCTGCTGTCGTTAATATTTCACTTGGAAGTAGAAATTTATCCCAATTTGTGTTGAGAAATACATCCACAAACATATATAGACCTTTAGAAAAGAGATATTTCAGCTTAGGCTCAGGTATAATTATTTCTCATGACGGGTATATTTTGACAAATAATCATGTAGTAGAAAATCTTGGCGGAAATATCAGTGTAAGCCTTTCCAACGGAAAAAGATTCATGGCAAAAACAGTCGGTACTGACCCAAAAACCGATTTGGCTATAATTAAAATAAATGCAAACGACCTTCCGATTATAAAATTAGGTGATTCTGACAAAGCTATTGTTGGTGATGTAGTAATTGCGGTAGGAAATCCCTTTGGGATAGGTGAAACTGTAACCATGGGGATAATAAGCGCAGTAGGACGTACAAATATAGGCATTGTTGAGTATGAAAATTTTATTCAGACAGATGCAGCAATAAATCCGGGAAGTTCAGGAGGTGCGCTGGTTAATACAAAAGGCGAACTTGTGGGAATAAATACGGCAATCCTTACCAAAAGCGGAGGATATGAAGGCATAGGTTTTGCAATCCCCACCAATATGGCAAAAAAAGTTATTAATTCTATTATGAAAAACGGCAGGGTTGAAAGAGGTTGGCTGGGAGCAGGCATTCAAGATACTAATATCGAAATAGCCAAATTTTTATCAAAAAAATTGGTTAAAGGTGTTGTAATTACAGATATCATAAAAGACAGCCCCGCTTTTATGTACGGGTTAAAAAAAGGCGATATAATAATATCGTTGAATAATAAAAAAATAGAAAATATAACTCAGGTCAAAAATGAAGTTGCCGAAACGCATGCCGGTAATAAAATCATTATGAATATTATAAGAAAAGGAAAAAAAGAAACTATTTCCGTTAAAATATCAAAATTGCCTGATAATTTGGAAGTTTTTGATGTCAGTAATTTTAAAATCACTGCAAAATAAAGTACAAATAAGGCTTGAGGATGTTTTAACCGTAAAAACATCAACTTGTTAGAGGTATAATTGTTGATGAAAAGTCAGTTAATATAGTAATATTAGAGAAGTAGCAGGAAAATTTGTAATAACAGGTTTAATGAAACCCGATTTTAAAAAAAATATAATTTTTTCAAGTATTTTTATTTTTTTTATTGTGCTTAATTTAGCATATTTTTTTGCGTTGCCTGCAATTATTAATATAGAAAAATACAAGCCTGAAATAAGGGAATATCTTATGGAACGTGTTTCTGTTCCACTTGTTTTAGGAAAACTTGATATTGATATGACCTGGAATTTAGGGATGAAAATTAAAATTGATAAAGCTTTTCTAAGAAAGCCGAATGGGAGCAAATTTATAAGTATTGGTGATTCTCGCATTGAGGTTTCGCTGCTTCCTTTGTTGAATAAACATGTTGTGATTCGCGAAGCCGTTATAAACAATCTTGACGGGATTATTACAAGAACTAAAGACGGAACTTTCGATATAAACAAAATCTTTGCCAAAAAAGGAAAAGCAAAATATAAAGTTGAATTTAAAAACACTTCAATAAATTTAAGTAATTATAAACTCAATTTCATAGATAAAAATATAT
This sequence comes from bacterium, assembly GCA_037147175.1. Taxonomy (NCBI): domain Bacteria; species bacterium. Next base: position 12,022 of record JBAWVS010000003.1, on the reverse strand, counting down.
CTCCTGAAAAAGATTTTGTTTTTAGCGGAAAAAATCTAAAAATAGAGAATTTTACTCCTGATAAATATATTAAAATTCAAGCAGTAGGAGCTGTTTCTGAGTTAAAAAAACCCGAAATGCTCTATGCTTTAACTTTGGATGCAGATCTTCCTTTAAAGAAAATAAATCCAACAAAAAATAGGTTAAAAATCAGAGGAATCATTGAAAAATTTGATCTTTCAGAGTTCAAACCTTACATAAACAGATATAGTTCCCGTTATTTCTCGGATTTTACGGGAATTGGCAGTGTAAACTTTGATATAGATTTAAATACAGAAATTGTCGGCAAAAGAAAATTCTTCATTAATTCAAAAATTAACAATCTGAATATAAGCAGCGGACTGAGAGAAAAAAAAGAATCTCAAGCTTCGTCTGCATCTGATGAGTTTTATGGAAATATTTTGTCTCATAAAGGCTCGTTAATCTTTCAAACGAACGGGAATTTTGATGATAATGATTTGTATTTAGATAATTTTCAGGTTAACGGAAAAGGAATTAATACATCTATCAAAGGAAAAATAAGCAATTTTGCCAGAAAAAAAATCAGAAACGTAGATTTAAATGTTGAAGTAGAAGGAACAAGAGCAAAGACAGCAGCAGAAATATTTCCTAAAAATATTAATGTTGCTCTGGATCCGTTTAATAAAATTATAAAACATAATATAGACGGTAATATATCAGGAAATATAACAGCAAAAGGCTATTATAAAAGACCTGCCCTTTTTGGAAAAATTAAATACGATGATTTTTCAGTAGTAGAAAAAGTTCCCGATTCTCCCAACGGTTATGGCAGCGTGGATTTTTTGGGTTCTACGCTGGTCTTGGACAGTACACAGTACCTGAGCAAAAATGGATTTGTTAAAACAACAGGTACTATAGTTCCTTTCAAGGGAAAAAAAGTTGATCTTAAGATAAATTCAACTCAAAACATAGATTTTGCAACAACATTACCTGTCTTGCTTGCTGTCAGAGATATGTTTCAGTTTAAACTAGCACCTGTTACGGAAATGGACATAACAGGAAGAGGAAAAGTCAGTCTTGATATAGTAGGAGCATTTAAAGACGTAACAATAAACGGATATGTAGAAACCAAAAATGCAAAGGTAAAGTACAAAACCCTTGCAAGTAAAGCGGAAAATGTTAACGGAAAAGTGAAATTCAATGGAGAAAAGGTTTTTTATGATGATCTTAGCGGTGTTGTGGAAGGAATAAAGTTGATTCCCTCAGGATATTCAACACTTCACGGGTATTCTGACATAAAATTATATATGCCTAATCTTGATTTAAAAAAAGGACAAAAGTTTATATATGGCAGCCCTCTCCTTAAAAAAGTGCAGGTCTCATTAAAAGACATTATGGACATAAAAGGGGTTGCTGATACTACGATTTTTCTTAAAGGAACAGAAGAAAAGCTTGATTCAAGCGGAATTATAAAATTTGTTGGTGCTTATCTTTCTTATAAAGGCTATGGAGAAGCTTTTAATGATCTCAAAGGGCAGCTAAGGTACAACAATGAAAATATATTTATGGATAATATAAATGGCAATGTCTTAAAAAACAACGTAACTGTTGACGGTTTTGTGGCTGCATTAAGTAAAAATATTGATCTTTCAATTGCTTCCAAAAATATTAATCTGGAAGATGCCAAGAAATTTGTCATGAACAGTTCTTTAATGTCTAAAGCACAGAAAATAGTTAATGATTTTTCTTTTATTAAAGGAAGAGCTTCTTTTAAATTGAAACTCAAGGGAAAATCTAATGATGATTGCCTTGAAAGCCTGATTTTTGAGAATACGAATGCAGTTTTTATACAAAAAAATACTGGTTTCCCGATAAAAATTGCTAAAGGAACTTTTACCATAACTGATGATTCTGTTCAAACTCCAGAAATGCAAGCAAGTATTGCAAATACGGATTTTACTGTCAAAGGCAAAGTTTCTAATCTTAAAGCAAACATCAATACAAAAGCTCCTGTAGTGCCTGATATAGAGTTGCAAATAAGAAATTTTAACGTTGCAATGCTTAAAGAAACAGCAAAATCCTCTTTAATTCCTAATAATTTAAGAAAAATTTTGGCAGATATAACCCCATCTTCATTGCCTCTTCATAGCGGTAATAATAATATTTTTGTAAGGATAAATCAGTCAGGATTCAAGGCTAAAGTGAATTTTGATAATTTCGCAATGAATTATTTGCCCTACGATTTACCCCTTGTAATTGAAAATGGAAAAGCTGAAATAACTGATAAAACCGCATATTTTTCAGGCATAAACGGTAAAATATCAAATTCAGGATTCTTTATAAATGGAGCCGTAAAAAATTATCTAAAAAAACCTTCGTTTGAGACGGAATTATCTATGGAAGTTAATCCTGAAGATTCAGACAGACTTAGTTCACTGTTTAAACAACCTGTTGATATGAAAAACAGTATCCCTATAGTGATAAAACTCAAGGGAGGTCTTGATAACTGGAATGTTTTGGCAAAGATGGCGCTTAACAAAGGCACTTCTTTGAGTTTTGCTAAGCAAATAGGCTTGCCTGATGATAAAGTAAGAATGATTGCTCTGGAGGCTCAGGGCAAAAGTGACAGAATTGATATAAAAAGAATGGAACTCAACATTTTCGGAAGAGATACTGAACTGAACAATCAATTACTTCGTAATGTTGATATTACAGACGAAAAAGATAAAATCCTGCACATTTCAGGCTCTGTAGACAGATTAAAAAGCCAAACTCCAATATTTAAAACCTTTAGAGTTTATACAAATAACGAAAAGCCCCTTAGTCTATGTATTTTAAATCCAGGTGTATGCAAAGTTATAAATAATGGAAATGATAAATTCTTTTCTGAAGGAAATGTAAAAGCTGATTTAACAATTAACGGATCAATTTATAATCCTGATATTGCAGGTTTTATTTCTTTTTACGGATTAAAAATACCTGATTATAAGTTAAGTCTTGGAGATGCAAATGTTTCTTTTACTAAAGACAATATTAATCTTAATCTTAAAGGCTTAAAAATAGATGATTCTTCTATGGATATTAAAGCTTTACTCGATTATTCATGGCAAACTCCCTTGATGGTTAGAGATATCAATATCACTTCAGATTATATGAATATTGATAAGATTGCTGCAGTTTTTATGGCAAATAAAGATTTGATAAACAGCAGTACAGAGGATATTAAAGCAACAAATTTTGTTATTCAAAATGGAACTCTTGATTCTAAAGAGTTAATCATGCGCGATATGATTATTTCAAATGTTAAAGCTGATGTAAACTTCACTCCTGATGGATTATTATCTGTTTCTGATATTCAAATGAAAGCAGCAGGTGGCGTTGGCACGGGTAATCTCTATTATAATGCCAAGTCAACAGAACTTTCGCTTAATTTAAAAGCCAAGAATATGCAGGCAAATGCTCTTGCTACAACACTTTTAAGATTTCCAAACGAAGTTTACGGAACTCTTAACGGAGAAGGACAATTTTATACAAGTGGAAGAAATTCCGAAGAAATGATTTCTAATTCAAACGGCTATGCTGATTTCAAAATTTATGACGGTAGACTTGTCAGGCTTGGTTCGCTTGAGTACTTCTTGAGAGCTGCAAATGTAATGCAGAGTGGTATTGGTGGATTGAATGTCAATAATGTTATTGATCTTGTCATTCCTCAAAAAACAGGATATTTTGACAAACTGGAAGGAAAACTTGATATAAAAGACGGTGTAATTAATACAGAAGAGATAACTTCTTCCGGAGATAACTTGAGCCTGTTTATTTCAGGCAACTTTGATATGCTTACAAACTATGCTGACGCTAAAATACTTGGTAAACTTTCCAAAAAAGTATTAGGATTGTTGGGTCCTCTCGGAAGTGTTTCTGTAAATCAGGTTATAGGCTATATTCCCGGGTTTGGATTTTTGCCAACTGCGGCAGGAGAAAAAGGTCTTATTGATTTAATCCCCGGATTAAGCAAAATCCCTGTACTCGGGCTTGATTTTAATAAGAAAAACAGACAGTTTGAAGTTGATATTAATGGCAATCTCTACGAACAAAGCTCAGTAAAAAGCTTTAGGTGGCTAGATTAAAAAATTTAATAACCGAGATGTGTTTTAATTTGTTCTATAAAAAATTTTGAATCATTCAAATCCTTGATAATATCTTCTTTATCGGGTTTCCATGTGAATTCATAATCACTTTTTTGTCTGTTTTCGTAAGCTTCTTTGTATATTTTAAAAAGGTTTTCATTAAAAATTTTGTCAGTATAAACAAATTTCTTGTTAAACCAGCTTAAATATGGACTGTGCTTTGAAGAAGAAAAATCGTAAAAATATCCAAGTGCAACAATAGAATAAAAAATCGCATAATAAATTCTGTTTTGCGCTGTTGATAAAAATTCATTTTCAATGCTTGATTCTGCTGATTTTATAGATTCATCTGCCTTTTCAAGTGCTATTTTTATAAGAACATCTTTATGCTGCGTCATAAAATATACCGTTATTCACTACTTGATTGTAATATATGGGATTTCTTTCCAGTTCTTTTATTGTCATAGGGTGAAGATCAATAAAAACATCGAGTTCTGCCTCTAGTCTACCAACAATACCCCATATATCCATTCTTTTGTTTCTGCTTATTTCATCGAAAACAGCCACAATATCAATATCGCTTTCATCAGTTGCAGAGCCACTAACTCTTGAACCGTATAAATAAGCCCCTTTAAAATCAGTAAAGGTTTCTTTCAGTTTTGTATTTAAATATTCAACTACCTGTAAAGTTTTTATATCCATGAAATTTTATTTTCCTTCTGTCAAATTCGATTATATCAGATTAAAGCTAAATTTAAATAAATTTGATTTATTTTTTTGATAAAGTTGTTTATATATATAAGATTTAATAAGTAATATTTTGAGAATCAATAATTAATTTTATATCATCATATTTTTCTACTATAATAATTATAAAAGATGATGGAGGATGTTATGGAAGTTGAAAGAATAAGACAGACAGACCCTGAAGTGGCAGAACTAGTCTTAAAAGAATTAGACAGACAAAGAAACACTATAGAACTTATTGCAAGCGAAAATTTCACGAGTGAAGCAGTAATGGCTGCGTGTGGAACGGTTTTGACAAATAAATATGCAGAAGGCAAACCGCATAAAAGATTTTATAACGGTTGCGAAATAGTAGACCAGATAGAAGAATTGGCTCAGCAAAGAGCAAAAAAACTTTTCGGAGCAGAACACGCAAATGTGCAGCCACACAGTGGCGCACAGGCAAATATGGCAGTGTTTTTATATGCTTTAAAATTCGGAGATAAAATACTGGGAATGGATTTATCCAACGGAGGACATCTTTCTCACGGTTCACCTGCGAATTTTTCAGGTACTTACTTTGATGCAACAACTTTTTACGGTGTAGATGAAAAAGGTTATATCAATTATGATGAACTCGAAAGACTTGCTCTTGAATCAAAACCGAAAATGATTATCGCAGGTGCAAGTGCTTATGCGAGAACTATAGACTTTAAAAAATTCAAAGATATAGCAGATAAAGTCGGCGCTTATTTTATGGCTGATATAGCACATATTGCAGGGCTTGTAGCAGCAGGACTACATCCTTCACCTGTTGAATATGCGGATTTTGTGACAACTACAACTCATAAAACACTTAGAGGCCCCAGAGGCGGACTAATTCTTTGCAAAGAACAGCACTCTTTAGGCATAGACAAGGCAGTATTCCCCGGAATTCAGGGCGGTCCGCTCGAACATATTATTGCAGGTAAAGCTATAGCATTGAAAGAAGCACTTCAGCCGGAATTCAAAGTTTATCAGCAAAGAATATTAGATAACGCAAAGGCTCTTGCAGAATCCCTGATTGCAAATGATATGGATCTGGTAAGCGGTGGAACAGATAATCATTTAATGATTATGGACTTGAGAAAGTACGATAAAACAGGAAAAGATATCAGTAATTTACTTGAAAAAGTTAATATTACCGCTAACAAAAATACTGTACCTAATGATCCAAAAAGTCCTTTCGTTACAAGCGGAGTAAGACTCGGTACACCTGCAATAACCACAAGGGGTTTCACCACAGAAGATATGAAAATAGTTGGTAAAATCATTGCAGAAACAGTAAAATATTCTGAAAACGAAGAGAAATTAAGCGAATTGAAAACTATTTCAGCGGAATTATGCAATAAATATCCACTTTACCCTGATATAGTATAAAAACATTTAAAATGAAGTATAATATGCATAAGTTATAAAAGGAGCGATCAAAACTATATGCAATATGCCCATATTCACGGTTTTTTAATAGCATTTGTACTGGCTTTAGTAATTGTGCCTGTAGTTAGGAGTTTTTGTCTTAAAAAAGGACTGGTAGATATTCCTAACGACAGAAAAGTCCATAAAAAACCCATTCCAAGACTGGGTGGGGTTGCAATATGGCTTTGTACAATACTCACATTCATAATACTTGTTTTTGTAAACTGGGACTATCCTTATGGCAATGGATTGTCAGGCATACTTGTGGGAGGAAGCATTATGTTTCTTCTCGGACTGGTAGACGATTTATATGACCTAAGCCCTAAATTCAAGCTTGTAGTCCAGATAGGTGCTGCTTTAATAGCATTTTTACTGGGTGTTAGGATTGAAATTTTGTTTAATCCTTTTGGAGGTGCGCTGCATCTCGGAATATTCAGCCTGCCTATAACGTTGATATGGCTTGTCGGTATAAGCAATGCTATGAATTTTATTGACGGAGTTGACGGACTTGCAGGTGGAGTAAGCGCAATCTGTGCGGTGACTCTGGCAGTGGTTGCAATTTATACTAATCAGCCCATAAGCGCACTTCTGGCATCAATCTTAGCCGGTTCAATGATGGGCTTTCTTGTGTTTAATTTTCATCCGGCAAGAATTTTTATGGGAGATTCAGGAGCTTTGTTTTCTGGATTTGCGCTGGCAGGACTTTCTGTCGCTGGAGTATTGAAAAGCCTAACTGCTACAATGGTTTTGCCTATTCTTATATTGGTTGTGCCAATTTTGGATATATCTTTTTCAGTTTTTAGAAGACTTTTAAAAGGTTCAAATCCGATGAAGGCAGATGCAGAGCATATTCACCATAAACTTCTTCAGGCAGGGTTTTCTCATAATAGAACAGCGACTATTCTTTATCTTGTATGTGCAGGAGCCGGCTCTGTTGCAGCAATTATAGTCGGAGCGCAAAGAGTTTATCTTACAATTTTGTTAATCGTATTGTCGCTAATGCTTTTATTATCAAGATTAGCTAATTCCAGAAAAGTTAAAGAATCTGATAAACTAGCGGATTTGAATGAACAGCCTCAGGAAGAATTTCAAGTTTAAGAGCCTATCTTGTTAAAAATTTATAAATTAAGCTTTAAATGCTTGTTTGACAAAGCGGTTTTGATTTTAACAAGACAGCTTCTAAAAATATAATTTTTGTAACATGGTAATTTGAAATATTAAGATTCTTTAAGATGTTTTAAATGCCTGTAAATATATATTACGAATAATATAAATAAAGTTCCGACAATGGCGTAATCGAATTTATGCCAGAAAGCTGAAAATACTTCTCTGTGTTGACCGAGCTTTAGACCGACATAAACAAGAAAATAACTCCATATTAAAGAACCGAGAAAGGTAAACAAGATAAATCTCGGTAAATTTACCTTTAAAATTCCGGCAGGTAAAGAAATAAAAGTTCTTACTACAGGAAGCATGCGGCATATAAAAAATGCCCAGTCGCCGTATTTTGCAGTCCATTTATCAGCGGTTTCGAGGTCTTTTTTGCTGATTAAAAACCATTTTCCATGATTTTCGACAAAAGGCCTTCCTCCGAAGTATCCCAGATAATATGACGGGATAGAGCCTGCAACACAACCGAAAGCTCCTGCAAAACAAGCTGTATGAAAGCCTATTAATCCTTTGCTTACAAGATATCCTGCAAAAGGCAAAATTGCTTCACTTGGCAGAGGAATATTTGAGGATTCAATAGCCATTAATAAAGCTATTCCTATCGATCCCATGCTTGTTATAGTATGTTCAATAAAATTAATTAAAGGCAAAAGACTTTGATCTAGATAAGACATGATACGCTTAAACTCCTAAAAACTGTACTGCGTTTGTAAAATTTTATTTAGCGGTTAATTTTAGAATACTATCATACCATCAATGATAACCAACTTCTTTGTTTGTCATCGAAAAACTAATATGTTAGTATTTATATAAAATAATGTATTATAAATATTTGAATAATATTATAGGTTGGGTAGGATAGTGAAGGATTGAAATAGTGAGTTTTACAGACGTAAATGCACACACGAAAAAAATTATTGCAAATAAGCACGAAAAATCTATGGCTAAGCTGGCAGTTACTACTTCGGATAGAAACATTGTGAATCTTGAAAAAACCTTTTCTCTTGAAGATGCAGGAAGTGTTTTGCGTCCTGAGATAAATAATCAAGTGAACAATAAAAATTCTTTTACACAAAAAATTGATACTTTGAGAAAAAATCATAGACTGGGACTAAAAAATAATACTAAAATTTTTGAGGAAAATGCTTCTATAGAGAAACAGGAGATTTTTAATATTCCTGAAAGTGAGAAAACTCCTCAGATTGTTAATGTTCCCACTATAAACAATGAAGCAATGCAAATGATTAATGCACTTATTCATACGCAAAATCATATAGTTCAGGAATTAACCGAAGTTTTTGACAAAAGACTTGAAAAATTTGATGATATTATACTTGATCTTATCAGATGTAAAACTGAAAATGAAAGATTAAAACAAAAAGTCGATAATTTAACCAGAGATAATTATAAATCTAAAAAAGAAATAGAAAGTTTTAGATCTGTAATACCCGGCGTTTATATAAAGAAAGAACTTGATAAAACAAGATTTTAAAAAATTTTTCTATAATTTAAAAAACTCCTCGGGAAGAGGAGTTTTTTAATAATATATCGATTATTTATGATTAATTAACCGAGTGTTTTGAATGATGTTTCAATGTTTTTATCGATAACTTTTTTAACTGCATCATATTCTGTTTGAACTTCATTGTGCTGGGTATCAAGATTTTTTTGAACACATTCTAATGATTTATCTTGAGATTGGAATACTGCAAGAGCAGCTGTTTGATTTGCGCTTATTACGGAAAGTTCAGATGCATAAGTTTGACTTGTTGGGTTAACAGCAGACATCTGAGCTGCATATAATGTTCCTACTTGAGCGGCTGCCATACTGACAATCATTCTTTGTTGGTTAACGTTTTGTACTTGAAATTCAAGATCGCTTTTTCTTGCTGTAAGCATTAACAATCTACCTTGGCTTGCTGCTAAACCCATTTTAATTCTCCTTTTATCTTACCTTAACTATTTATTAATTTTGTCTCTACTCTTATATAAAAACAAAAAGTATCTACGGAATGCATAAAAAGTATATACTGTTACATTTCTTTACACAAAGGTTGGGAATTATTCTAAAATCAGAGCTTCGGGTATCTTCTAATTATTTGTTTTTTATTTTAGAATGATTTTAATTGTGTATTAGGTTTAGAAGCTGTCTTGTTAAAATCAGAACCGCCTTGTCAAACAAGTCGTTTATGATTTTAACCGCAGTCCCTAAACGAGCCTTAAAAGCTTATATATTAATTTTAATATTTTAGCAAGATCGGCTCTTAGTTAGATATAGAAAGAGAAAAGGTTTGATAGAAAGATTTACGGAAAAGGCAATAAAAGTAATTTTATTAGCGCAGGAAGAAGCTTTTATTGCTAAACATGAAAAACTTTATCCTGAACATATTCTGCTCGGACTTTTAAGAGAAGGCTCTGGGCTTTCGGCAAAATTGCTTAGAGCCTCAGGCTTAACCCTGGAAATTTTAAGAGAAGAAATAACAAAAATACCTTTTAAACAGACTGAACTTTCCAATACTTCTGAATCTTTACCTTTTAGTCCTGCTGTAAAAAAAATACTCAGGGAAGCCTGGTATGAAAGCCAATCTGTCGGTGCGTATTATGTAACGCCTGAAAATCTTTTTGTATGCCTGTTAAGGGAAGAAAATACATCTATTATAAATCTTTTGAGAAATTTGGATATTGATATAGCAAGGATTAAAACAAGTGTAAAAAGATCTGCAAACAAATCTATAAAGCCTAATAATCATCCTGAAGACGTTTCTAAGTCTGTTGTATCAATAGCAAATCTTGATACTTCTCTTTTGTTTGAAGATGAAAATTTGAACAAAATAATGAATATAGCTAAAGAAAAATTAATCGAAACCAATCGAGAAGCTTACGGCACAGAACAGTTGTTTATCGGAATGCTGGAAAATAAAGAAAACTGGCTTGCGCAGATTCTCGAAAGCGAAGGCGTAAATATTGATAATTTTATGCAAAAATTAAATGAAATTAATTCAAGAAAAGATGAATATAATGAAGATGAACCACAGCTGACTCCAAAAGCTTACAAAGCAGTGAGTTCAGCGTATGACCTTGCAAGAGAATTCGGGTCAACATACATAAAACCTGAACATGTGCTTCTGGGGATTCTGAAGGAAAAAAATGGTCTTGCAAGCAGGATTTTAGAAGAATTAAACATTGATATAGATTCACTTTTTCATAAAATAATTAATCCTATAGAAAAAGAAAAGCCTGAAATTCTTACTATTATTAAACTTGCTCAGGAAGAAGCAAGAAGGATGGAACAAAATATAGTAGGAACAGAACAGATACTTCTGGGGATACTCGGCGAAGGCGCAGGAGTTGCCGCAAAAGTTCTCAGGGACTTAGGGATAACTTTAAAAGATTTGCGGATAGAAGTCCAAAAAGTTATCGGTTTTGGACATCATTATTCAGAAGAAAAAGAAATGCTTTTTACTCCTCGTGCCAAAAGAGTTTTAGCTCTTGCATGGGCCAAAGCAAAAAGATTCCATCATGCTAAAATAAAATCCGAACATCTTTTGCTTGCTATAACAAGAGAAAAAGATTCAATGGCGATGAAGGTACTTGGAAACGTAGGTGTTGATGTACTCGAAATAAGACAGGGCATCTTAAACGAAATTAAAAAAGGCGATATAACGGGCTTTGATAAAGTTGATATATGAATAAAGTCGCCAAAATAACATTTAATTTTTGGATTATGAAAATTTGTGCAACTACTCTCGGGGAAACAGCGGGAGATCTTTTGTCAATGACGATGAACGTCGGATATGCTATGAGTTCCGGAATTCTGGTCAGTATTTTTTTTATTACGTTAATAATGCAGCTTACTTCGCGTAAGTTTAATCCGGTACTTTATTGGACGGTGATACTTTCGACAAGTACGGCAGGCACAACAATGTCTGATTTTATGGATCGAACACTCAAGTTTGGATATGCGAAAGGCTCGGTTATCCTGATTACTTGTTTGTTGGGAACTTTAGCTGTTTGGTATTTTAGCGAAAAGACTTTATCTGTCAGCAATATCCAAACAACAAAAGCAGAAATTTTTTATTGGATAGCTATATTGTTTTCAAATACGTTGGGTACTGCTTTAGGAGATTTTCTTGCTGATAATTCCGGTCTGGGATTTTTGGGAGGAGCGGCTCTTATTGCAGGATTAATAGGAGTAGCTGTCTTTACGTGGTATTTTACACGGTCTAATAGAGTTATATTGTTCTGGATTATTTTTGTTTTGACGCGTCCTTTTGGAGCAACTTTCGGAGACCTTCTTACAAAGCCCGTTGCAAAGGGTGGGCTTAATTTTGGAACAATCGGCTCTTCTTCCATTCTCGCTGCAATTCTCATAATTTTTGTAGTTTATACCAGCATTGCAGAGAAAAAAGCAGTCGCTGAAAGTTAAATATTCAGGTTCATAGTAAATTTCAGTCTATCAAGTAAAAACACAAATCCGAAGAATCTGTCTATACTGAAACGAGTTTGTTTTCAGGAAAACCGGCAAAGCCGGATTTTCCCGA